>NZ_BCPO01000076.1:0-59201 GCF_016586105.1 Burkholderia sp. E168m15 | reverse complement strand
GTGCTCGTCGCGCTGCTGGCGCTGGCGTGGGTCGGCGCGTGGCGCGCACGCCGCCATGCGTTTCCGGCGCCGCGCGCGGCCTGAACCCGTGCGGGCGACGGCCGCGTCAGGCCGCCTTCGCGGCGAGCGCGGCGCGCGCGCAGGCTTCGTCGGTGACGAGCCCCGACAGCCAGCCGCCGCGCAGCGCGGCAATCACCGCGTCGTGTTTCTTCGGGCCGCCGGCGAACGCGATCGTCGGCAGCTTCGGCGGCGTGGCGAGCGCGACGCTCGTCACGCGCGCGCTGGTCGACACGGTGATCTGCGTGCCCTGCGCGTCGATCGGCACGCCGAGCAGTTCGGCCACCGCGCCGAGCGCGGTCATCTCGTCGCGCTCCTGTTCGGTGATGAAGCCGTCTTCGTAGAGCGGGCAGTGCGGGCCGATGTTGCCGATCCCGACGAACGCGACGTCGGCCTCGCCCGACAGCGCCTCGACGATCCGGTACAGCCGGTGATTGCACCACTGCGCGCGCTCGGCGTCGCTATCCGCGAACAGCGGCGCGGGCAGCAGGAAGTGCTTGCTGCCGGTTTTCTCGGAGATGTACTGCGCGACGTCGTAGCGGTTCGACGAGCCGTCGGCCGCGATCGCGCCGACCATCGACACGAGCCGGTGCTGCGGGCGGTCGATCTGCGCGATCTGCGCGACCGCGGCCTTCAGCGTCCGGCCGCTGCTGACCGCGATCACCATCGGCCGTGTTTCGTTCAGGTAGCGCTCCATCACCTGCGCGCCGGCGACCGCGAGCTTGCGGTCGATCGCGTCGGGCGCATCGGCGTCGACGGGCACGACCTCGCACATCGCGAGGCCGTAGCGTTTCGACAGCTGCGCGCCGAGATCGAGGCAGTCGGCGAGTCGATGGTCGACGCGCACGCGGATCAGGTTCTTCTCGACCGCGAACGCGACGAGGCGCTGCGCGACGGGGCGCGACACCTGCAGTTTTTCGGCGATTTCGTTCTGCGTGTCGCCCGCGACGTAGTAGAGCCACGCGGCGCGCGTGGCGAGATCGAGTTTTTCTGAGGACTTGGACACGATAGCGATTCGGTTCGGATCTGGGGGCCGCCCCGCGGGCCGGCCGGCGGGCCGCATGACGGCATCCACTGTAACGCATGTCGCGCGCACGGCCGGCGGCCGGTCGCGTAAGCGCGGCGCCTACGCGAGCCGTGCGCGCGACGGTTCGTACAGCGGCCGCACGTGACGGTACAGCGTGCGGAACGCATCGAGGCGTTCGCGCAGCCGCGCATGGCGGGCGGCGTCCGGTGCGTATTCGGCGCGCACCGGCGGTTTGGTCAGCACCGTCTGCGGATCGCCGCCGACGGCCAGCCAGCCGAGCCGTGCCGCGCCGAGCGCCGCGCCGGTTTCGCCGCCGCCGTGCTGACGCGTGCGCACGTTCAGCGCGTCCGCGATCAGTTGCGCCCAGAACGCGCTGCGCGCGCCGCCGCCGATCAGCGACAACTGGTCGGTCTCGACGCCGGCCGCGTGCAGCGCGTCGAGGCCGTCGGCGAGGCCCAGCGTCACGCCTTCGAGTACCGCATAGCCGAGGTGCGCGCGGTCGGTCGCGTGCGTCATCCCGAAGAACACGCCCTGCGCGTACGGATCGTTGTGCGGCGTGCGCTCGCCCGACAGGTAGGGCAGGAACAGCGGGGCGGCGGCGAGCGCGTCGGGGTCGAGCGCCTCGACTTCGGCGAGCAGCGCAGGCTCGTCGGTGCCGGTCAGCTTGCAGACCCAGCGCAGGCAACTCGCGGCCGACAGCACGACGCTCATCAGTTGCCAGCGATCGGGAATCGCATGGCAGAACGCATGCACGGCCGACGCGGGATTCGGCATGAAGCGGTCGCCGACCACGCTCAGCACGCCGGACGTGCCAAGCGACACGAAGCCGTCGCCCGCGTGGATCGCGCCGATGCCGAGCGCGCTCGTCGCGTTGTCGCCGCCGCCGCCCGCGACCAGCACGGCCTCGGACAACCCCAACTCGCGTGCGACGTCCGCACGCAGCGTGCCGGATGGCGCATTGCCCTCGACGATGCGCGGCATCTGCCCGCGCGTCATCCCGCACGCGGCGAGCAGCGCATCGGACCAGTCGCGGCGCGCGACGTCGAGCCACAGCGTGCCGGCCGCGTCCGACGGATCGGACACTTTCGCGCCGGTCAGCCGGAAGCGCAGGTAGTCCTTCGGCATCAGCACGCACGCGGTCGCCGCGAACACGTCGGGTTCGTGCTTCGCGACCCACAGCAGTTTCGGCGCGGTGAAGCCGGGCATCGCGAGGTTGCCGGCCAGCGCATGGAGATCGGGGGCGCGTTCGGTGAGCAGCGCGCATTCGTCGGCGCTGCGCATGTCGTTCCACAGGATCGCGGGGCGCAGCACGCGATCGTCGCGGCCGAGCAGCACCGCGCCGTGCATCTGGCCCGACAGGCCGATGCCGCGCACCTGCGCGAACGCCTGCGGGTGCCGTTCGCGCAGCGCCGCGAGCGCGGCGAGCGTGCCTTGCCACCAGTCGTCCGGATGCTGTTCCGCCCAGCGCGGATGCGGCCGCGACACGCTGAACGGCGAGCCGGCGGTGCCGACGACCGCGCCGTCCGGGGCGAGCAGCAGCACCTTCACTTCGGAGGTGCCGAGGTCGATGCCGAGATACATGAGCGATCCGTTCGGTCAGTGAGGAGCCGCTACTTTAGCCGTGCCGCACGGCCTGTGCCAAGCGGGTTCGCCCGGCTGCGCGGCCGGGCGCCGCGCGCGGGTCATCAGCGGGCGGTGAGCCAGGCGTCGACGCGCGCGAGCCCGGCGCGCAGCGCGTCGAACAGCGCCGCGTTGCCGGCGAGCGAGCCCCACAAGGCGCGGCTCGCGCACAACGCGACGACCGGGTCGTCGGCTTCGACGATCGCGCGTGCGCTGCCGTCGTCCATCACGCCGTCCTGGTACGCATATGGCAGCGTGCCGCGCGCCCAGCGTTCGAGAAAGCGCAGGAACAGCGCGGGCAGCACGGCGGTGGCGACGGGTGCCGCGCCGCGAGCGAACGATTCGACGAGCGTCGGCGCGATGAAGCCGGGGATCTTCGAGAAACCGTCGGCCGCGACCCGCTGGTTCGTGTCGAGCACGTACGGATTGCCGAAGCGCTCCAGCACGACGTCGCGATAGCGTGCGAGATCGAGCGGGCTCGGCGTGAGGCACGGGATCACGTCCTGCGTCACGTAGTCGTGCGCGAAGCGGCGGATCGCCGGGTCGTGCGTGCCTTCGTGGATGTAGGTATGGCCCGCGAGCGTGCCGGCCCATGCGATGCAGCTGTGCGTCGCGTTGAGGATGCGGATCTTCGCTTCCTCGTACGGATGCACGTCGTCGACGAGTTCGGCGCCGGCCAGCTCCCAGCGCGGGCGACCGGCCGCGAAGCGGTCCTCGATCACCCACTGGATGAACGATTCGCCCATCACCGGGCACGCGTCGTCGATGCCGGTGGCCGCGAGGACGCGCTCGCGCACGTCGGCGGTCGGGCGCGGCGTGATGCGGTCGACCATCGCGCTGGGCGTCGCGACGTGCGCATCGAACCATGCGAGCAGGCCGCCTTCGCCGCGCCGTTCGAGGAATTCGCGCATCCCCGCGCGAAACCGTGCGCCGTTGTTGCGCAGGTTGTCGCAGCTTTGCAGCGTGAGCGGCCCCGCGCCGCGCTTCACGCGTTCGGCGAGCAGCGCGGCGAGCGCGCCGTACAGCGTCGTGCGTGCGCCCTGCAGGTCGGCGGCGAGATCGGCGTTCGCGATGTCGAGCCGGTTGTGTTCGTCGAGGTAGTAGCCGCCTTCGGTGACGGTGAACGACACGATCCGGCAGGCCGGATCGGCGCCGGCGTCGATCAGCGCGGCGAGGTCGATCGACCACGGCAGCACGCGCGTGATCGCACGGATCGTCTCGTACGCGCGCTCGCCTTGCGGCGTGACGGTTTCGAGCGTGTACGCACCGTGCTGCGCGGCGAGCGCGTCCATCGTCGCGCGCATGTCGTCGCGGATGTTGCCGACGGTTAGCGACCAGCGTTCGTCGGCCGGCACGGCCGCGTTCACGCGATGCAGATACCACGCCTGGTGCGCGCGGTGAAACGAGCCCGCGCCGATGTGCAGCAGCACGGGCGCGTGGGCGGCGGGCGATTCGCTCATCCGGTGTCTCCTGTTCCAGCCTGTCTATCCTGCCGAATACGATCTTTTGCTCTTTGTGTGAGCGAATGATCGTATTCAGGCGGACGAAAGTCAAGGCGGGGACACGGCATTTCGATGGTGCGCTGCGGCGCCGTGCGGGCAGGGCGGGCGCGGGGAGCCGCTGGAAAAGGGCGTCAGCGCCCTTCGCGCGTGAGTGCGACGAGTTCGTCGAGCAGCTTGCCGGTCGGCCCGGGGAGGATGCCGTGACGGCGCCGGAACGCGGTGAGCGTGCGCACTGCGACGACTTCGCGCACGGGCAGCGTGTCGATCGTGCCGGCGCGTCGTTCCGCCCCGTACATCGGTTCGGCCATCCAGCAGAGGAATCCCGCATGCGCGACCAGGCTTTTCAGCGTCGTGACCGAGCGCGTCTCGACCGCGATGTCGGGCAACGGCAGCCCGTGTGCGTCGAAGGTCGCGCGCATGTGGTCGAACGGCGCGGTGCCGCGCGGCGGAATCGCCCAGCGTGCGTGCAGCGTATCGGCGAGCGTCGGCGGGCGGCCGAGCACGCGCAGCGGATGGTGCGGCGCCGCAACGATATGGCTGCGGTCTTCCCAGCGGCACTCGGGAATCGCGACGATCTCGTCGGTATCGGGCCCGTGCGCGGACAGCGCAAGATCGATCTCGTGCTTGATCAGCCCTTCCGCGAGCCGGTCCCACACGCCTTCGATGATTTCGACGCGCAGGTTCGGCCAGCGATCGAGCACGCGGCCGACCGCGACCGGCAACACGAGGCTCGCGATGCTGCCCACCGTGCCGACCTTGATCGTGCCCTTCGCGAGCCCGCGCATCGCGTCCAGTTCCTCGCGCGCATGCTCGGCCTCGTGCTGCAGCAGCGTCGCGTGCGGCAGCAACGCTTCGCCGAACGCGGTGAGCTGCACGCCCTTCGAATGGCGTTCGAACAGCGGCGCGCCGACCTGATCCTCGAGCCGCTTCAGGATCCGGCTCAGCGCCGGCTGCGTGACGTGCAGCGCGTCGGCCGCGCGGCCGAGGCTGCCGCACGCGACGATCGTGGTGAACGCACGCAACTGTCGGAGATCGAAAGTCATGCTGGAACGTAATGGCTTTGCGCAAAAAATACAGTATCCGTGAATGGCTTGCGCTTCGATACTGTGGAAACCGCCAAGCCATCGAGGAGACGCCCGAGCATGTCCGGCACCCCGTCCCAATCCGCCGCACCCGTCACGGTCCGCGACGCCGTGATCGACCTGTTCCGCCAGTTCGGCATCGACCGCGTGTTCGGCAACCCCGGCTCGACCGAGCTGCCGATGTTCCGCGACTTCCCCGCCGATTTCCGCTACGTGCTCGGCCTGCAGGAGGCCGTCGTGGTCGGGATGGCCGACGGTCACGCGCAGGCCACCGGCAATGCGGCGGTCGTGAACCTGCATTCGGCGGCGGGCGTCGGCAACGCGATGGGCAATCTCTTCACCGCGTTCAAGAACCGCTCGCCGCTGATCGTCACCGCGGGCCAGCAGGCGCGCGCGATTCTGCCGTTCGATCCGTTCCTCGGCGCGACGCAGGCCGCCGAGCTGCCGAAGCCGTACGTGAAATGGAGCATCGAGCCGGCGCGCGCGCAGGACGTGCCGGCCGCGATCGCGCGGGCGTACCGCATCGCGATGCAGGAGCCGCGCGGCCCCGTGTTCGTGTCGATTCCGGTCGACGACTGGGATCAGCCGGCCGAATTGCTGCCGCGCCGTGACGTGAGCAGCATCGTGCGGCCCGATCCCGACGCGCTTGCGCGACTTGGCGACGCGCTCGACGCGGCGCGCCGCCCGGCGTTCGTGGTCGGCGCGGCCGTCGATCGCGCGGGCGCGTGGGACGACGTCGTGCGCGTCGCCGAGCGGCACCGTGCGCGCGTGTACGTCGCGCCGATGTCGGGGCGCTGCAGTTTTCCGGAGGATCATCCGCTGTTCGCCGGCTTCCTGCCCGCGATCCGCGAGAAGATCGTCGCGCGGCTCGACGGGCACGATCTCGTGTTCGCGTTCGGCGCGCCTGCGTTCACCTATCACATCGAGGGCTTCGGCCCGCACGTGCCGCCGGGCGCGACGCTCGTGCAGCTCGTCGACGATCCGGGCGTCGCCGCGTGGACGCCGTCGGGCGACGCGGTGGTCGGCAATTTGCGGCTCGCCGCGCGCGATCTGCTGGCGCGGCCCGCGCCGCCCGAGCGGCCGATGCCCGCGCCGCGCGCGCCGCGGCTGCGCGTCGACGCGCCTGCTGCCGGCGAACGCATGTCGGTCGCGTTCGCGCTGCAGACGCTCGCCGACGTGCGCGACGCGCACGACATCGTCGTCGAGGAGGCGCCGAGCGCGCGGCCGGTGATGCAGGAACATCTGCCGTTCACGCGCAGCGGCACGTTCTACACGATGGACAGCGGCGGGCTGGGCTACGGGATGCCGGCCGCCGTCGGCGTCGCGCTCGCGCAGCCGGGCCGACGCGTGATCGCGCTGATCGGCGACGGCTCGAGCCTGTATTCGATCCAGGCGCTGTGGAGCGCCGCGCAGTTGAAGCTGCCGATCACGTTCGTGATCCTGAACAACCGGCGTTACGCGGCGCTGCAGGATTTCGCGCCCGTGTTCGGCTTCGGCCCCGGCGACCCGGTGCAAGGCACCGATCTGCCCGACCTGGATTTCGTCGCGCTCGCGCAAGGGATGGGCTGTCGCGGCGTGCGCGTCGCCGAAGCGGCGAGGCTGCGCGACGCGCTGACCGACGCGCTGCGCGCGGCGACGCCGGTCGTCGTCGAAGTCGAGATTGCGTGACGCGCCGCGCGCGTCTTTCCGGAGATTCCATGCAAACCGTAGCGATGCTGATCGGCGGCGAACGCCGCCACTCGTCCGGCGGCGCGACCTTCGTGCGCCGCAACCCGCTCGACGGCGAAGTCGCGTCCGAAGCGCCCGCGTGCACCGTCGACGATGCGCGCGCGGCGGCCGATGCGGCTGCCCGCGCGTTTCCCGACTGGGCTGCGCTCGGCCCCGGCGCGCGGCGCGCGTTGCTGCTGAAGGCGGCCGCCGCGCTCGAAGCGAAGCACGAGCAGTTCGTCGCCGCGATGGCGGCCGAGACGGGCGCGTCCGCGCTGTGGGCCGGCTTCAACGTGCAGCTCGCGGCGAGCGGGCTCGTCGAGGCCGCGTCGTTGACCACGCAGGTCGGCGGCGAGCTGATTCCGTCCGACGTGCCGGGCTCGCTCGCGATGGGCGTGCGGCAGCCGGCCGGCGTCGTGCTCGGCATCGCGCCGTGGAATGCGCCGGTGATTCTCGCGACGCGCGCGCTCGCGCTGCCGCTCGCGTGTGGCAACACGGTCGTGCTGAAGGGCTCGGAACTGTGCCCGGTCACGCACGGGCTGGTCGTCGAGGCGCTGCAGGAGGCCGGACTGCCGCCGGGCGTCGTCAATTTCGTGACGAATGCGCCCGACGATGCGGGCGCCGTCGTCGACGCCCTGATCGCGCATCCGGCCGTGCGCCGCGTGAATTTCACCGGCTCGACGCGGGTCGGGCGGATCGTCGCCGAAGCGTGCGCGCGTCACCTGAAGCCGTCGGTGCTGGAACTCGGCGGCAAGGCGCCGTTCGTCGTGCTCGCCGATGCCGATCTCGACGCGGCGGTCGCCGCGGCTGCATTCGGCGCATTCGCGAATTCCGGGCAGATCTGCATGTCGACCGAGCGCATCGTCGTCGACGCCTCGATCGCCGATGCGTTCGTCGCGAAGCTCGTCGACAAGGCCGCGTCGCTGCCGCTCGGCGATCCGCGCCACGGGCCCGTCGTGCTCGGTTCGCTGATCGACACGAGGGCCGTCGAGCGCTGCAACGCGCTGATCGATGATGCGCTCGCGCACGGCGCGACGCTGCGGTGCGGCGGCCGGGCCGACAGCACGCTGTTTCCCGCGACGCTGCTCGACCACGTGACGCCGGCGATGCGCATCTACGCGGAAGAGTCGTTCGGCCCGGTGAAGGGGATCGTGCGCGTCGACGGCGAGGAGGCCGCGATCCGCTGCGCGAACGACAACGCGTTCGGGCTGGCGTCGGCCGTGTTCAGTCGCGACGTCGCGCGGGCGCTGCGCGTCGCGGCGCGCATCGAGGCGGGCATCTGTCACGTGAACGGCCCGACCGTGCACGACGAGGCGCAGATGCCGTTCGGCGGCGTGAAGGACAGCGGCTTCGGCCACTTCGGCGGCAAGGCCGGCATCGCCGCGTTCACCGACCTGCGCTGGATCACCGTGCAGACGGCCCCGCGCCACTATCCGTTCTGACGAGGCGCCGACGATGAGAATTGCAATTCTGGGCGCGGGCGCGATGGGCTCGCTGTTTGGCGGGCGGCTCGCCGAAAGCGGCGAAGCCGTCACGCTGATCGACGTGAACGATGCGCATCTCGATGCGATCGGCCGCGACGGGCTGCGCATCGACGACGACCGCGGCGACCGGCGCGTTCGCACGCTGCAGGCCGTGCGGCCGGAAGCCGCGAATGCGCACGCGGCCGCAGCACTCGACACACCGTTCGACCTGCTGATCGTTTTCACGAAATCGCTGCATACGCGGGCGGCGCTCGACGGCGTGCGGGCGCTGCTGAGCTCGGACACGTTCGTGCTGACGCTGCAGAACGGGCTCGGCAACGTCGAGACGCTGAACGCGTTCGTGCCGCTCGAGCGCATCCTGGTCGGCGTGACGACGTGGCCGGCCGATGCGGCCGGCCCTGCGCACGTGCGCTCGCACGGCGCCGGCACGATCCGGATGATGACGGCCGACGGCGCGGTACGTCCCTTTGCGACAGCCGTAGCCGACACGCTGTCGCGCGCGGGGCTCGCGTGCACGCTCGACGCCGACGTATGGGCCGCGATCTGGGAGAAGGTCGCGTTCAACGCGGCGCTCAACACGCTGTGCGCGACGACGGGCTGCACCGTCGACCAGCTCGGCCATCATCACGACGGGCCGCGGCTCGCGCTCGCGATCGCGGCCGAGACGGCCGCCGTCGCGCGCGCGAAGGGCATCGCGGTCGACGGCGAGCGCATCGCGCGCAACGTCGAGCATGCGATCCGCGACCATCGCGGCCATCGCCCGTCGATGCTGCAGGACGTGCTCGCGGGCCGTCGCACCGAAATCGATGCGATCAGCGGCAAGGTCGTCGCGGCCGCGCGTGAAGCGGGCGTCGCGGTGCCGCATGCGGAGACGCTGCTCGCGCTGGTCCGCTTGATCGACGCACGGACGAATTGAGCAACAGGCCAGCGGCCGGCTGGCGCCGCATGACGATACGGATGCCGCGCCCGCGGGGCGATGGCGCCGGATCGTGAAGGGTGGGACGAGACACCGGCGCCGATCGATGGGCGCCGCTCGACTGCACAGCATGAGATTCGGGCACGCGTGCGCGCGCCAGCCCGGACAACCGGAGACGCCATGAAAACCATTGAATGCCGTTGTCTTGTCGCGCACCGTTCGCGCATCTTGCCGCCGCCGCGCGGTGCATCGGAGGCCGCATGAGCACGCCCGACGCACTGAATGAACGGCCGTCGTCGATCGACATCGGCACGACGCTCGACGACGGCCCGTTCACGCTGATGCAGCGCTGCGTGGTGCTGCTCGCCGCGCTCGCGATCGTGCTCGACGGCTTTGACGGCCAGTTGATCGGTTTCGCGATTCCGGTGCTGATCCGCGAGTGGGGCATCACGCGCGGTGCGTTCGCGCCGGCCGTCGCGGCGGGACTGGTCGGGATGGGTATCGGCAGCGCCTGCGCGGGGATCGTTGCGGACCGCTACGGCCGCCGCCAGGCCGTGATCGGCAGCGTGTTCCTGTTCGGCATCGCGACCTGCGCGATCGGGTTCGCGCCCGACGTCGCGACGATCGCGATGCTGCGTTTTTGCGCGGGGCTCGGGATCGGCGGCGCGCTGCCGACGGCCACGACGATGACCGCCGAATACACGCCCGCGCGGCGCCGCACGATGATGGTGACCGCGACGATCGTCTGCGTGCCGCTCGGCGGGATGCTGGCCGGCCTGTTCGCGCACGAGGTGCTGCCGCGCTACGGCTGGCGCGGGCTGTTCTTCGCGGGCGGCGCGTTGCCGCTCGTGCTCGGCTTCGTGCTGGTGCGCGCGTTGCCCGAATCGCCGCGCTATCTCGCGCGGCGCCCCGCACGCTGGCCGGAACTCGGCGCGCTGCTCGCGCGGATGCAGCGGCCGGTCGCACCGGGCACCGTGTTCACCGATACGAAGGACGCCCGTGCGCCGGGCAGCCGCGGCGGCTTCGGCGCGCTGTTCGCGAGCGGCCAGGCGCGCGACACGATCGCGCTGTGGTGCGCGTTCTTCATGTGCCTGCTCGCCGTGTACGCGGCGTTCAGCTGGTTGCCGACGATGCTCGCGGCGAGCGGGTTGAGCGTGTCGGTCGCGGGCTCGGGCCTCACCGCGTACAACCTCGGCGGCGTGATCGGTGCGCTGCTGTGCGCATGGGCGATCGCGCATGCGGGGTCACGCTGGCCGCTCGCGCTGTGCAGCATCGGCGGCGCGGCGAGCGCGGTATGGCTGATGGGCGTCGATGCCAGCCGCCATACCGGCTGGCTGATCGTCGGGCTCGGTCTGCACGGGTTGTTCGTCAACGCGGTGCAGTCGACGATGTATGCGCTGTGCGCGTACATCTATCCGACGGCCGTGCGCGCGACGGGCACCGCGAGTGCGCTCGCGTTCGGTCGGCTCGGCGCGATCCTCAGCGCGTTCGCGGGCGCGATCGTGATCACGGCGGGCGGCGCGGGTGCGTACCTGACGATGCTGGCCGTCGCGATGGGGGTGGTGTGCATCGCGCTGCTCGCGATGCGGCGGCACATTCCGCGGCTGTCGCGCGCGGCGGCGCAGCCGCGCGAAGGGGAGGCGCTCGCCCGCACGTCGTCGTGATCGTCGTGACGGCGGGCGCGTGGCGTGCGTTACAGCGTGGTGCGCACGTGCCAGAGCTCGGGGAATAGCACGACGTCGAGCATCTTGCGCAGGTACGGCGCGCCGCTCGTGCCGCCGGTGCCCTGCTTGAAGCCGATGATGCGCTCGACCGTCGTCACGTGACGGAAGCGCCACTGGCGGAACGCATCCTCGAGATCGACGAGTTCCTCGGCCATCTCGTACAGCTCCCAGTGCTGCTGCGGATGACGATAGACCTCGAGCCACGCGGCCTCGACCGTCTCGTCGTGCCGCGTCGGCTGGGTCCAGTCGCGCTCCAGCCGCTCTGCCGCGATCGGGAAGCCGCGCCGCGCGAGCAGTCGCACGACTTCATCGTAGAACGACGGCGCCTCGAGCGTCGCGCGCACCTGTTCGAGGATGTCGGGCCGGTGCGCATGCGGCTGCAGCATCTGCGCGTTCTTGTTGCCGAGCAGGAATTCGAGCTGACGATACTGGTACGACTGGAAGCCGGACGACTGGCCGAGGTACGGGCGCATCGCCGAATACTCGGACGGCGTCATCGTCGACAGCACGTTCCACGCCTGCACCAGTTGCTCGAGGATGCGCGACACGCGTGCGAGCATCTTGAACGCCGGCGGCAGCGCGTCGGTGCGCACCGCATCGAGCGCGCCGCGCAATTCGAACAGCGCAAGCTTCATCCACAGCTCGCTCGTCTGATGCTGGATGATGAACAGCATCTCGTTGTGATCGGGCGACAGCGGATGCTGCGCGTCGAGGATCGAATTCAGCGACAGGTAGTCGCCGTAGCTCATCGACTTCGAGAAATCGAGCTGCGCGTTGTGCCAGCCGGCTTGAGCGTCGGCCTCGCCCGGCACGTGCGGGGCTTCGTGCGGGGCTTGCGCCGGTTGTGCGGCGCGTGCGCCCGAGAACGGGCAGCCTGCCGGCGCGTCGCCGCCGGGGGGCTGCATATGACCAGAATTCACGACTATCTCCAGATTTGAATGACGAACGCGTGGCGCGCTTCGCATGCAGCTGCGGCATGCAACGGCGGCGCGCCGCGCAAAACCGGTCAGGTCACCGCGCCGCGTTCGGCGAACTCGGGTGCCTTCCACGCGTCGGTGGCGAGGATGTCGCGCAGCGTCTCGACCGCATCCCACACGTCGGCGAAGCGCGTATAGAGCGGCGTGAAGCCGAAGCGCAGCACGTACGGCTCGCGGTAGTCGCCAATCACGCCGCGCGCGATCAGCGCCTGCATCACTTCGTAGCCGTGCGGATGCTCGAAGCTCGCCTGCGAGCCGCGCTGGTGATGCGCGCGCGGCGTGACGAGCTTCAGCGACAGGCCCGCGCAGCGCGCTTCGACGAGCGCGATGAACGCGTCGGTCAGCGCGAGCGACTTGCGGCGGATCGCGTCCATGTCGGTCTGCAGGAACACGTCGAGCCCGCATTCGACCATCGACATCGACACGATCGGCTGCGTGCCGCACAGGAAGCGCGCGATGCCCGGATCGGGCGCGAAGCCCGGCTGCATCGCGAACGGCGCGCGGTGGCCCCACCAGCCGGACAGCGGCTGCGAGAAATGCGCGAGATGGCGTTGCGGCACCCACACGAACGCGGGCGAGCCGGGGCCGCCGTTCAGGTACTTGTACGTGCAGCCGACCGCGCCGTCCGCGCGCGCGCCGTTCAGGTCGACCGGCACCGCGCCGGCCGAGTGCGCGAGATCCCACAGCATCAGCGCGCCGGCGTCGTGCACCAGCTGCGTGACGGCCGGCATGTCGTGCATGTAGCCGGTGCGGTAGTTCACGTGCGTGATCATCGCGACGGCCGTGTCCGCGCCGAGCGCGCCGGGCAGGTCGGCCGGATCGTCGATCAGGCGCAGCTCGTAGCCGCCGCCGAGCTGCTCGATCAGCCCCTGCGCGATATACAGGTCGGTCGGGAAATTCGAGCGCTCCGACACGATCACCCGGCGCTCGGGCGCGCGCTCCGCCTGGTGGCGCAGCATCGCCGACAGCAGCTTGAACAGGTTGATCGAGATGGTGTCGGTCACGACCGTTTCGCCGGGCGCGCCGCCGATCAGCGTCGCAAGCTTGTCGCCGAGGCGGCGCGGCAGCGCGAACCAGCCGGCGGTGTTCCAGCTGCGGATCAGGCCTTCGCCCCACTCGGCGCCGATCACCTGCTGCGCGCGGGCGGCCGATGCGCGCGGCTGCGCGCCGAGCGAGTTGCCGTCGAGGTAGATCACGCCGTCGGGCAGCGCGAACTGGTCGCGCAGCGGGGCCAGCGGGTCGTCGCGGTCGAGCGCGAGCGCATCTTCACGGGTCTTGATCATCATGATGTGGGGTCGTAGGTCGGGTAATCAGGAAGCGTGCGCGGGCAGCGCGCGCAGCACCGCGCGCACGGGGCTCGCGTCGAGTGTCGCGAATTTGAGCGGCAGCGCGATCAATTCGTAGTCGCCGGGCGGCACGTCGTCGAGCACGATGCCTTCGAGGATCGCCATCCGGTGCGCGCGCACGCGGTGATGCGCGTCCATCGTCTTCGATTCCTGCGGGTCGAGCGACGGCGTATCGATGCCGATCAGCTTCACACCGTGCGCGGCGAGCAGGTCGACGGTATCGGGTGCGACCGCGCAGAAATTGCTGTCCCATTGTTCGACCGCGGCGCGCGCATACGTGCGCAGCAGCACGCGCGGCGGTACGCCGTCGAGCGCGGCTTCCACATCGGCCGGCCGCACGACCGGCGACGCGCCGATGCAATGAATCACGCGGCACGGGCCGAGATAGGTATCGAGCGGCACCGCGCCGATCGGCGCGCCGTCGGCATCGTAGTGCAGCGGCGCGTCGCAGTGCGCGCCCGTGTGCGGCGACAGCGTCAGGCGCGCGACGTTGACCGGCGAACCGGCCTCCATCCGCCATACGCGTTCGACGGCAACTGGCGTATCGCCCGGCCACACGGGGGTGGCGGGGCTGACCGGCGGCGAGATGTCCCAGAGTGTGTCCATGGCATGACGAAGCGTGAGTCGATCCTTCGAATGATAGGTGGACGCTCGCAGAAAGTGCTTGCGAAATAAACATGGACAATCCGCCGGATTGGCAGATAATTCGACTCAGAGGGAAAACGGGGACCAAAAATGCACGCGATCACGCTCGATGCCACCGACTGCCGGATTCTGGCGGTACTGCAGGAGGAGGGCAGAATCAGCAATCTCGACCTGGCCGAACGCATCTCGCTTTCGCCATCCGCCTGCCTGCGTCGCATGCGCCTGCTCGAGGAGCAGGGCGTGATCGAGCACTATCGCGCGTGCCTGAGCCGCGAGAAGCTCGGCTTCGAGCTCGAGGCGTTCGTGCAGGTGTCGATGCGCAACGAAGAGAATCAATGGCACGAGCGCTTCGCGGAAGCGCTGCGCGAATGGCCGGAGGTGGTCGGCGCGTTCGTCGTGACGGGCGAGAGCCACTATCTGCTGCGCGTGCTCGCGCACAACCTCAAGCACTATTCGGATTTCGTGCTGAACCGCCTCTACAAGGCGCCGGGCGTGATGGACATCCGGTCGAACATCGTGCTGCAGACGCTGAAGGACGAAGCCGGCGCGCCGGTCGGACTGGCGCGCACGGGGGCGATCAAAGCGGTGTGAGGCCGTGGAAGCCGCCGCCGTGGAACACGAGCGGCGGGGCCGTTTCCGATACCGCGCGCACGCCGCAGCGTTCCACTTCGCCGACGAAGATCACGTGGTCGCCTTCGTCGTAGCGGCTGCGGTTGTGGCATTCGAACCACGCGAGCGCGCCGTCGAGCACCGGCATTCCCGAGTTGCCGGCCGCGTGCGCGATCCCTTCGAAACGATCGCCCTTGTAGGTCGAGAAGCGCTTGCACAGGTCGAGTTGCGACGCCGCGAGCACGTTCACCACGTAATGGCTGTTGCCGCGGAACACCGGCGTCGACGCCGATTTGTGCGCGAGGCTCCACAGCACGAGCGGCGGATCGAGCGACACCGAATTGAACGAGCTGGCGGTGATGCCGATCAGCTGGCCGGACGGCGCGCGCGTCGTGATCACCGTCACGCCCGTCGCGAACTGGCCGAGTGCCTGCCGGAAGGCGGCCGCGTCGAAATCCGGCGGATTGGCGTGGCTCATCGGGCAGCCATCCGGAACGGGACGGGCGGGCGCGACACGACACGGGCGTGACGGGCGCGGCGGACGAAAAATGACAACGCGGTCGATTGGGAAGGGGTGCGCATGGCCCGATTTTAGCGGAATCGGGGCCGCCGGACCCGGTCGGGCGGCGCATCGCGACGGCAGGGTGACGTAGCGAACACTGCGGCGCGCAGCCGGCAGCGCCGTTCCGTCACGTTTTTTAACGGTGCGGCCATTCCATTCGGTGCCGCGTTGCGCGAACGGGTCCTCGCTGCCCGCACTATCGCGCCGCCGCCAGCCCGAGCGACAGCGCTCCCGTCACGATCAGGCTCGACGCCCACACCGCATCGAGATTGAACCAGCTCCGCGCCACGAACTTCAGCCCGAGATAGCGGTACACGAGCCACGCGAGCCCGCCGCCGGCGGCGATCATCGCGGCTGCATGCACGGCCGCGACGACAAGCGCCATGCCGAGATGCGCATCGACGAGCAGCGCCGCCGCGCGGTGGCCGGCATCCCGGTCGAGCCCGCACAGGCCGAGGTAGATCGGCACGAGCATCAGCCCCGCGCCGTGCGCGAGCGCGACCGCGAACGACCACAGGCCGAGCCGCGCCGGCGCGATCCGTGCAAGCGCCCGCGGATGCCGGCGCCGGATCAGCAGCACCGCGCCGAAGCCGATCACGAGCGCGCTCGCGCCGATCCGGATCGCCGTCTGCCACGCGAGCAGCGCGGCAAGCAGCCCGAACGGCAGCATCACCGCGAAGACGGCCAGCGCATGACCGAGCGCGAGATAGCCGAGCGCCGCGACGAGCGCGCTGCCGCGGCGCGTCATTAGCGCGTTCGATACCGCGAGCGGCCAGCCCATCGCCGGGTTGAGCCCGTGATAGACGCCGCTCGCGAGCACGGCCGCCCACAGCGCGAACGGCGCGTGAAGGCTGGTGCTCAACGCTTGACCGACGGATAGCAGAACGAGTCGGTCGAGCAGTCGCCGCCTTCGAGCCGGATCTGGTGCGCGCGATAGCCGTCGGGGAATTCGACCCAGTAGTCGTCGGCGAGCGTCAGCCCGCCGTCCGGCCCCGCGTGCGCGAGCACCTGCGCGGCCGGCACCCCGTCCGGATAGAACTGGTCGTCCCACGTCGAATAGAGCGAGTTGGTCCAGTACACGCGCCGGCCGTCGCGGCTGATCTCGACCATCTGCGGGCCGCCCGCGAACGTGCGGCCGTTCGGGTGCGGCGCACGGCGCGCGATGCCGCCGATGCGCACCGACCCCGCGAGCACCGGGTTGTGCGGGTCCGACACGTCGTACTGGCGCATCTCGCCGGTGCCCCAGCACGACACGTACAGGAAGCGGTCGTCGAGCGACAGGTCGATGTCGGTCACGAGCGGCGGCACCGCGCCGAATCCTTGCAGCAGCGGCGGCAGCTCGTCGGCCGTGGCCGGCTCGGCCGGGATCGTCGCGGTTTTCTTCACATGGAACTTGCCGCCTTCGCGCCACCAGGTCCAGATCGAGCCCTCGAGATTGGTCGTATCGACCACGACGCCGACGAACCCGTATTCGCGCACCGGGTCGTGCGCGGGCCGCACCTCGAGCGCCATCTGGTGCTGCGCGCCGAGATCGATCGTCTGCACGTTGCGCCGCGCGCGCAGGTCCCAGAAATGCAGCCGGTGCCCGTACTTGTTCGCGAGCAGATCCTCGGGGACGATCCCGTTCTCGAATTGCGGCGGCAACGCCCATTCGCTCGACACCATGTAGTCGCGCGGCAGGTTCCACCAGAAGTCGTAATGCTTGTCCTGCGGGCCGCGGTCGATCTCCCAGCGGCCGAGCACGTCGAAGGTCTCGCAATCCATGATGAAGATGCCGGGCGCGCCGTCGGTGCCGTCCTTGCCCGCGCCGCCCAGCGTGCTCACGTAGATGCCCTCGGGCCCGCAATGCACGGTGTGCGGCCGCGAATAGCCTGTCTTCGCGAAGATCTCGTCGGGCTCGATGATCTTGTGGATGCGCGCCTGCGTCGGGTGCGGCTTCGTGTCGATCACGTAGATGCGCGACGAGCGCAGGCCTGGGATGATCAGGAAGCGGCGCTCGAGGAACGCATGGCCGGTCAGCGGCGACAGCGACGACGAGCACGCATTCCAGCCGAAGTGATGAAATTCGTCGCCGGTGTTCGGCATCGTCACCGTATGCACGATCTTGCCGTACGTCGACGAGCCGGGCTTCACGTCGATCACGGCGAGCGCGTCGGGTCTGGAAAAATCGGGGCTCAGCAACAACGTATAGGCAAATTCCTCCGCCGGCGCCTGCATCGCAAGCTCGGGCGAAGCGTGAAACGTCGGGTCGGGCCGCATGCTCATGGTGATGTCCTCTGAATGGTGTCGAATCGTGGACGCACGGCCGTTCGTTGCGGGCGTGCGGACTGCGGTGGCCGCGCGGCGCGCATCATGCCGGCGCGGCGATCGGCCAGGCGGACGCCCGCGTCGGCGACGCGCGCGATGCCGTGCATCAGGTCGTGAAAGCGGGAAAAGGCGAGAGGTTGGCGCGCCGCGCACTCGGTGAACCGGGCGCGCGCCATCGCGATGGCGCGATGGATGTAGCGGCGACGGGGCCCGCGACGCGGGCGATGTCTGTTAAGGCGTGCATATCGATGTTCCGGCAGATGATGTGGGCATCGGGGTCGGGCATGCATCGGACGCTGCGCGGGTGCGACGGGTTGGCCGCCGCTTGCGCGTGCCTAAGTGTAGACGAGAAACACGCGGCGGGGCGCGTGCGGCGCCCTGTCCGATCTGCCAGTTGTGCGCACGAGTGAGATACTTGACGAAGTGCCGCTGCCTCCCGCCTCGCGGGGCGGGCAGCGGCGATGCGAAACGATGGCGCCGGCACTGGCGTGCCGGCTGCCGTCATCCACGAGGGACTGATTTCATGGGGAACGAGATGCTTGAAACCGCGACGCTCGGAGGCGGGTGTTTCTGGTGCACGGAGGCCGTGTTTCTCGACGTCGATGGCGTGACGGCCGTCCAGTCGGGTTATGCGGGCGGCCATACGCGCAACCCTGGCTATCGCGACATCTGCGAAGGCGACACCGGCCACGCGGAAGTCGTCAACGTGACGTTCGATCCGGCGCGCATCGGCTATCGCGAGATCCTCGAGATCTTCTTCGCGACGCACGATCCGACCACGCTGAACCGGCAGGGCAACGACGTCGGCACGCAGTACCGGTCGGTCGTGTTCACGCATTCGGATGCGCAGCGCGACACGGCGCTCGACCTGATTGCCGAGCTCGAACGCGAACAGGTGTTCGGCCAGCCGATCGTCACGCAGGTCGTGCCGCTCGACGGCAACTACTGGCCGGCCGAGGACTATCATCAGAACTATTACGCGCGCAACCCGGGGCAGGGCTATTGCTCGGTCGTGATCGGGCCGAAGCTCGCGAAATTCCGGCAGAAGTTCTCGCACCGGCTGAAGTCGCTGCGCGGCGCGTAAGCGTCGGCGGCGGCGGAAACCGCGGTCACGCCGCCTCGTTGCGCCACTGTGCGCACGCGGCGGCGATTTCGCGTGCGAGCGCGATGCACGACAGCGGCGCGGAGCCTTCCGCCTTGTTGTTGATCGTGATGATCACCGGCTGCCCGGCCAGCGCGTAGCGCGCGGCCAGTTCGGCGAGCGCCGAGCGGGTGGCTGGGTCTTCGTCGACGAGCTTGTCGAACGGCTCGTATTTCGCCTTCGCCTGCTCGTACTTGAAACCGCCGTGCAGGCTCCAGCGTACGATCAGCGGGCCCGGCGCGTCGCCGTCGAGCAGCGCGAGCGCGGCGGCCTGGCGCAGCGGGTCGGGCATCCGCGCGTGCAGGCCGACGCAGTAGCGCACACCGAGCGCGGCCAGCGCGCGGATGAAGCGCGGCGTGAGCAGGCTCGCGTCGCGGATCTCGATCGCGTAGCGCGTGCCGTCGGCATCCGGCGGCAGCGACGGCAGCGCCGCGAAGAACGCGGTGAGCCGGTCGATCAGCGCGGCCGGTTCAGCGAGCAGTTGGTCGGGCAGCGGCGAGAACTGGAACACCAGCACGCCGGCTTTGCGGCCGAGCCCGTCGAGGCACGGCTGGACGAATTCGCGGGTCGCGAGCTGGGCATCGAGGAAAGTCGGGTTCGGCCCGGACGGCTCGCCGCGCCGGCCGCGGATCACCGCGTCGGTCACCGCGGCCGGCGCCTTCACGACGAAGCGGAAATCGTCGGGCACCTGTTGCGCATAGCGCAGGTAGTCGGCCACCGACAGCGGGCCGTAGAACGACCGGTCGAGGCTCACGCTCCTCAGCAGCGGATGCGCGCCGTACGCTTCGAGCCCTTCGCGCGACAGCTTCGTCTGCGCGAAATCGCCGTCGTAGACGATGCCGTTCCAGCCGGGGAAGTACCACGACGACGTGCCGAGCCGTACGTTCGGCGGCAGGCCGGCCGCAGCGGCGGCGACGTCCGCCGAGATCGGCGCGGGAAGCACGCCGCGTTTGCGGCGGCCTTTCTTCGGCGCGGCGACCGGCGGGGACGGTTCGTCCCACAGCAGGCCGGACGACGGGACAGGTTCGTCGTCGTCGGCGGGTCGGGAGGTCGTACGGGCGGGCGGTGGTGCCGGTCGTGCGTCTTCCGGCGTGTCCGGCGTCACGTGCTCATCGGGGCTGGCGGGTTGCTCGTCGTCCGCTGGCGATGCGCGTGCGGCATCCGTCGGCATGCCGAACAGGTCGAATTGCCCGTCGGCGTGCGACTCGTCGGTGTCGTCGCGCTGCTGTCGTTGCGGCGGCGCCTTGCGCCGCGTCCTGCCGTCACCCATGCATGCCCAGCGTGATGCGCCGCCTAGCGCGGCAGCGCGTGTTCGTACATGTAGCGCCGCGACCACGGCAGCGTTTTCGCGCTGCGTCCGGCCTTGCGGCACACGATCTGGAAGATCGACACGTCGTCGTGCTCGAACGCATACGCGCAGCCGGCGAGATACACGCGCCAGATACGGAATTTTTCGTCGTCGACGAGCTTTCTCGCTTCCTCGGCTTTCGCTTCGAAATTTTCCGTCCAGATATCGAGCGTGCGCGCATAGTGCCGGCGCAGGCTTTCGACGTCAACCGCCTCGAGTCCGCCGCGCTGCGCCGCTTCGAGCGCGAGGCTGATGTGCGGCAGCTCGCCGTCCGGGAACACGTAGCGATCGATGAATTCGCCGCCGCCGAGCGCCGTTTCGCCGCTTTCCGCGTCGGTCGACGTGATCCCGTGGTTCATCGCGATGCCGTCGTCGGTGAGCAGGTCATGCACGCGCGAGAAATAGAGCGGCAGGTTCTTGCGGCCGACGTGCTCGAACATCCCGACGCTCGTGATGCGGTCGAACTGGCCTTCGATCTCGCGGTAATCCTGCAGACGAATCTCGATCTTGTCTTCGAGCCCCGCGGCCTTCACGCGCGCGGTCGCGAGGTCGAACTGGTTCTGCGACAGCGTCACGCCGAGACACGTCGCGCCGAACTTCTGCGCGGCGCGCAGCACGAGCGCGCCCCAGCCGCAGCCGATGTCGAGCAGGCGCTGGCCGGGCTGCAGCTGGATCTTCGTCAGGATGTGGTCGATCTTCTTGATCTGCGCGGTGGCGAGATCCTCGTCGCCGTTCTCGAAGTACGCGCACGAGTACACCATGTTCTCGTCGAGCCACAGCTGGTAGAACTCGTTCGAGACGTCGTAGTGGTACTGGATCGCCTTCTTGTCGGTGCTCTTCGTGTGATTGAAGTAGCGCTTCACGCGTGCGAGCTTGCTGGCGCTCGTCACGGTGCTGCGCGCGAGCGAGTAGCCGATGTTGATGATGTCCGACAGCTTGCCTTCGATGTCGATCTTGCCCTTCACGTACGCCTCGCCGAGATTGTCGAGGCTCGGTTCGAGCAGCAGCGGCAACGCCGACGCGCTGTTTACCTTCAGCGTGACCTGCGGCGCGCTGAAGGTGCCGAAATCGAGTTGATCGCCGTTCCACAGCACCAGTCGCGCCGGTATGTTCGCTTTCGCCCGTACTTCATCCGCCCACTGTGCCAGCTTCTTTTCCCAGAACATTTGGATTCTCCGTTTGTTCGTTGAATCGAATACAGCCAAGTATCCTGACCGGCGCCCGCCGCTTGCGGCGCGGGCACCCGGATGCAACACGAGACACGACCGGCGCGCACCGGCGCCGCGCTTACGGCGACAGGCGCGAGATCGTCCAGCCCGACGCCGCCGCGGCGTCGCGCGTATAGAGCAGGCGGTCGTGCAGCCGCGACGGGCGCCCCTGCCAGAACTCGATCGAGTCGGGCACGAGGCGGTAGCCGCCCCAGTGCGGCGGGCGCGGCGGGTTGTCGCCGTAGCGCTCGCTGACGGCCTTCTCGCGCGCCTCGAGCGTCGCGCGGCTGTCGATCACGGCGCTCTGCTCCGACGCCCATGCGCCGATGCGCGAGCCGAGCGGGCGCGACGCGAAATAGCGGTCGCTTTCTTCCGCGCTGGTTTTCTCGATCCGGCCTTCGATGCGCACCTGGCGCTCGAGCTCGATCCAGTAGAACAGCAGCGCGGCTTGCGGATGCACGGCGAGATCGTGACCCTTGCGGCTTTCGTAATTGGTGAAGAAGACGAACCCGCGTTCGTCGACGCCCTTGATGAGCACGATCCGGGCCGACGGCCGGCCGTCGGCGCCGACGGTCGCGAGCGTCATCGTGTTCGGCTCGGGCAGTTTGGCGGCGAGCGCCTCCTTGAACCAGCGATCGAACTGGGCGAAGGGGTCGGGGGCGGCATCGGCTTCGTCGAGCGAAGCACGTGAATAGTTGATGCGGAGATCGGCGAGAGTCGTCATGTTATGCAAACGCTTCAATCTGGGGCCAGTATAGCGAACGCGCGAGAATCGTGCGTGCACAGTGGCGCGTGGGAGCGGGGAGTTCAGGCAGAATAGAGGGCTGCACGACTTACGTTTTCCTTGCTGCCATGTCCTCCGCCGACGCTGCCCCGCCCAGTTCTTTCGATCTTACCCCGACCCCGGAAATCCAGCTTGACGTGGATCGCGCGCGGCGTTTTGGCGGCGTCGCGCGCCTGTATGGCGCGCCGGCCGCGGCCGCATTCGAGCGGGCGCACGTCGCGGTGATCGGGATCGGCGGCGTCGGGTCGTGGGTGGCCGAGGCGCTCGCGCGCAACGCGGTCGGCACGCTGACGCTGATCGATCTCGACAACGTCGCGGAAAGCAACACGAACCGGCAGATCCATGCGCTCGACGGCAATTACGGCAAGCCGAAGGTCGACGCGATGGCCGAGCGCATCGCGCTGATCGACCCCGCGTGCCGCGTGAACCGGATCGAGGATTTCGTCGAGCCCGACAACTTCGACGCACTGCTCGGCGGCGGTTTCGACTACGTGATCGATGCGATCGACAGCGTGCGCACGAAAGTCGCGCTGATCGCGTGGTGCGTCGCGAAACGGCAGCCGTTGATCGTCGTCGGCGGCGCGGGCGGGCAGCTCGATCCGACGCGCATCCGCATCGACGATCTCGCGCTGACGATCCAGGACCCGCTGCTGTCGAAGGTGCGTGCGCAGTTGCGCAAGCAGCACGGTTTTCCGCGCGGGCCGAAGGCGCGTTTCAAGGTCAGCGCCGTGTATTCGGACGAGCCGCT
Source organism: Burkholderia sp. E168m15 (assembly GCF_016586105.1). Taxonomy (NCBI): domain Bacteria; kingdom Pseudomonadati; phylum Pseudomonadota; class Betaproteobacteria; order Burkholderiales; family Burkholderiaceae; genus Burkholderia; species Burkholderia sp. E168m15. The sequence goes on along the minus strand of NZ_BCPO01000076.1, from coordinate 36,407 downwards.
GATTTACCCTGAAGCGGCGGCCTGCGACATCGAGGACGGCGCGGAGCCATCCGCGGCCGCGCACGTCGCGGGGCTCAACTGCGCGGGTTTCGGTTCGAGCGTGTGCGTGACCGCGAGCTTCGGTTTCGCGGCGGCCGCGCATGCGCTGCGAGCGATCGCGGCACAGGCGGCCGGCTGAGCGTGCAACGCGCGGGCAGGAAAGGGTGATGCTGCGGCGCGGGTAACGCGCGTCGAGCGATACGGCAGGTCAGCCGGGCCATCGTGGCCCGGCCTCTCGTGGCCCGGCCTTTCGTGGCCCGGCCTTTCGTGGCTCGGCTCGTCGTACTTCAGTTGAGCGCCATGCTCAGCTTGCGTCGCCACGCGGCGACGAGGTCGGGGCGATCGCCGGCCAGTTCGAACACCGAGATCATCGTGCGGCGGCCGAGATCGTCGCCGTATGCGCGATCGCGCGTCACGATTTCCAGCAACTGTTCCAGTGCCCCTTCGTACGCGCGCCGCGCGATCAGGCTCTGCGCGAGGTCGAAGCGCGCGTCGAGATCGGCGGGATTCGCCGCGATGCGCGCTTCGAGCGCGTCGGTCGGCGGCAAGTCGGCCGTGGCGTCCAGCGCGTCGAAACGGGTCTTGATCGCCTGGTAGCGCGGATCGCCGTTCTGCACGGTTTGCGGCGACAGGCGCTCGGTTTCCGCGCGCGCGGCGTCGACCTCGTTGCGCGCGAGCAGCAGCTCGATCAGGTCGAGGCGCGCGTCGTCGTAGCCGGGGTTCAGCGCCAGCGCCGCTTCGAGGTGGGCGAGCGCATCGTCGAAGCGCTGTTCGGCCATCGCATATTGCGCGGCGCGGCGCTCGGCTTCCTCGGCCGCCGGCAGCAGCCGGTCGAGGAACGCGCGCAACTGGCCCTCGGGCAGCACGCCGACGAACTGATCGACCGGGCGCCCGTCGGCGAACGCGATCACATGCGGGATGCTGCGCGTCTGGAAGTGCGCGGCGAGTTCCTGGTTCTCGTCGACGTTGACCTTCACGAGCTTCCAGCGGCCTGCGTAATCGGCCTCGAGCTTTTCCAGCAGCGGGCCGAGCGTCTTGCAGGGGCCGCACCACGGCGCCCAGAAGTCGACCAGCACGGGCGTATCCAGCGACGCCTCGATGACGTCTTTCTCGAATGTGGCAAGCGTGGTGTCCATGTCGTTCTCTCCCGTTCGAATGTCGTCAGGATGGGGGCGGCGCGCCGCTTTTTCAACGCGGCTTCGCTTCGGGCAGCGGAATCCATTCCGTCTCGCCAGGCACCTTGCCCATTTCCTGGCGCGTCCACGCCGCTTTCGCCCGCTCGATCGCGTCGCGGCTGCTCGCGACGAAATTCCACTCGATGAAGCGTTCGCCGTCCATCCGGTCGCCGCCGAGCAGCATCGCGCGCGCGCCGCTGGCGCTCGTCAGCGTGACCGTCGCGCCCGGCGCGAGCACGGCCATCTGTTCGGCCGGTACCGGCGTGCCGTCGATCGCGAGCGCGCCGTCGACCACGTAGACCGCGCGCTCCTCGTGCGATGCATCGAGTTCGAGCCGGCCGCCGGCCGCGAATTCGGCCGCGACGTACAGCGTGCGCGAGAACGTCGTCACGGGCGAGCGCAACCCGAACGCGTCGCCGGCGATCACGGTCAGCGCCACGCCGTCTTCGTCGCGCTTGGGCAGCGTGTCGGCCGCGTGGTGCTCGAACGACGGCTCGGTCGTCTCGTGCGCCTGCGGCAGCGCAACCCAGGTCTGGATGCCGTGCACGGTGTGGCCGCTCGCGCGCTGCGCGTCCGGCGTGCGCTCGGAGTGGACGATGCCGCGGCCGGCCGTCATCCAGTTCACGTCGCCCGGCACGATTTCCTGCAGCGAGCCGAGGCTGTCGCGGTGCAGGATCGCGCCGTCGAACAGGTAGGTGACCGTCGCGAGCCCGATGTGCGGATGCGGGCGCACGTCGAGCCCCGTGCCGGCGGACAGCGTGGCGGGCCCCATGTGATCGAAGAAGATGAACGGGCCGACGAGGCGTGCGGCGAGCGCGGGCAGCGTGCGGCGCACCTGCAGGTTGCCGATGTCGCGCACGTGCGGCTTCAGCAGGGCTTTGATCGAGTCGGTCATGGGGGCCTCGTGGGGAACGGCTGGATTGCCGGTCATTGTACTGGCGGCGCGGCGCTGCGCGTGACGGGGGAGCGCGAAACGCGCGCGGCGCGATGCACCCGCGGCAGGCACGCGTCGTGCGGCATCCTCCGCCGTGCGCAGGCCGCCGCGCCCGCCGCCGATTCCATACGCGCCGCGCGGGTATCGGGCCGGGCGGCGAAACCCGGTAGACTGACCGGCTTCATACCGACAATTCGACAATCGAGGAGACGCCGATGATGGCCCCGAAGGACTTGCTGCTCGCGCTGGTCGTGATCCTCGCGTGGGGCGTGAACTTCGTCGTGATCAAGGTCGGCCTGCACGGCATGCCGCCGATGCTGCTCGGCGCGCTGCGCTTCACGCTCGCGGCCGTGCCCGCGGTGTTCTTCGTGCGCCGGCCGCAGATTTCGTGGCGGCTGCTGGTGCTGTACGGCGCGACGATCCAGCTCGGCCAGTTCGTGTTCCTGTTCACCGGCATGTACGTCGGCATGCCGGCCGGCCTCGCATCGCTCGTGCTGCAGTCGCAGGCGTTCTTCACGCTGGTGTTCGCGATGCTGTTCCTCGGCGAGCGGCTGCGCGTGCAGAACCTGGTCGGGCTCGCGATTGCCGCGGGCGGGCTCGTCGTGATCGCCGCGCAGGGCGGCCGCGCGATGACGCTCGCGGGCTTCCTGCTGACGATCTGCTCGGCCGCGATGTGGGCCGTCGGCAATATCGTCACGAAGAAGGTCGGCAAGGCGAACCTCGTGTCGCTCGTCGTGTGGGCGAGCCTTGTGCCGCCCGTGCCGTTCTTCCTGCTGTCGCTGTGGTTCGAAGGGCCGCAGCGGATCGCGACCGCGCTCGCCGGGCTCGACGGCGCATCGATCTTCGCGGTCGTTTATCTCGCGTTCGTCGCGACGCTGCTCGGCTACGGGCTGTGGAGCCGCCTGCTGTCGCGCTACCCGGCCGCGCAGGTCGCGCAATTCTCCCTGCTGGTGCCGATCATCGGGCTCGCGTCGTCGGCGCTGCTGCTCGACGAGCATCTGACGCAGGCGCAGTTGATCGGCGCCGCGCTCGTGATGGGCGGGCTCGCGGTGAACGTGTTCGGCGGGAAACTGCTGAGCCGCTTCGCGGCGTCGTGACGCGCCGGCACGCACTGCGTGCCGGCGGGGGGAAGCGGTGGCGCTCAGGCCATCCGGCTCTTCGCGAGCGGCGGATTCGCGGCGAAATAGCGCTTGATGCCGCGGAAGATCGCGTCGGCCATCTCGTCGCGATAGCTGTCGTCGTTGAGCCGGCGCTCTTCGTCCGGGTTGCTGATGAACGCGGTCTCGACGAGGATCGACGGAATGTCGGGCGCCTTCAGCACCGCGAACCCGGCCTGCTCGACCGAGCCCTTGTGCAGCTTGTTGATGCCGCCGACTTCCTTCAGCACGTAGTTGCCGTAGCGCAGCGAGTCGCGGATCTGCGCGGTCGTCGACATGTCGAACAGCGCGCGGTTCACGGCCGCGTCCGCCGTCTTGATGTTGATGCCGCCGATCAGGTCCGACGAATTCTCCTTGTTCGCCATCCAGCGCGCCGCGGCGCTCGTCGCGCCGTGGTCGGACAGCGCGAACACCGACGAGCCGCGTGCGGACGGCGTCGTGAACGCATCCGCGTGGATCGACACGAAGAGATCCGCGCCGACGCGGCGCGCCTTCTGCACGCGCACGTTCAGCGGCACGAAGAAGTCGGCGTCGCGCGTCATCATCGCGCGCATGTTCGGCGCGGCGTCGATCTTCGCGCGCAGCTTCTTCGCGATGTCGAGCGCGATGTGCTTCTCGTACGTGCCGTTGCCGCCGATCGCGCCCGGATCCTCGCCGCCGTGGCCCGGGTCGATCGCGACCGTCAGCAGACGCACGGTGCCGCCCTTGCCGGATTTCGGCGCGGTGAACTTGTAGGTGTCGCCGTCGTCGTCGCTGTCGTCGCGGCGCGCGATGACGGGCGGCGGCTTGACGGCCGGCTTCGCGGGCGTCGACGGCGTGCCGGCGGCCGGCGGCGCGTGCGGCGTGGCCGGCGTGTTCTGCGCGAAACGCTGGAAGAATGCGTCGCTGTTGTCGCCCGCGCCGGGCGGCGGGGTGCCGGGGCCCGCCAGCGTGGACGGCGGCTGCATCTGCTGCGCGCGCGCGGTGTCGTTGAGCGCCTGTTCCTTGCGTTCCGTCTGCGCGATCAGGTCGGACAGCGGATCGGGCGCGACGGCCGGATACAGGTCGAACACCAGCCGGTACTTGTACGTGCCGACGGGCGGCAGCGTGAACACCTGCGGCTTCACCGAGCCTTTCAGGTCGAACACCATCCGCACGACGTGTGGCTGATACTGGCCGACGCGCACCGACTGGATCTGCGGATCGTTCGGCGCGATCTTCGAGACGAGGTCGCGCAGCGCCTGGTCGAGGTCGAGGCCGCTCAGGTCGACGACGAGACGGTCGGGACCCTGCAGCAGCTGTTGGCTATTCTGCAGCGGCTGGTCGGATTCGATCGTGACGCGCGTGTAATCGCGTGCGGGCCACACGCGCACGCCGAGCACCGACGACGCGTGCGCGAGCCGCGGCGCGACGAGACCGAGCACCAGCGTCGACGCCCCCGCGCGCAGGATCTGACGGCGCCGCCAGTTGTGCGTCGCGGTGGCCGCCGATTCGATCGAGCGGAACGGTTTGATCAACATCTTTCGAGACATGCCTTTCCTGAAGCGCTGTACGCCCGGACGGTGAGGGCACGGCCGTCGCCATCCACGTCGAGCGAGAAAACCAGATCGGGCACGCCGAGCAGGGCGCCCGCCTGTTGCGGCCATTCGACGAGGCAGATCGCGGTGGAATTGAAATATTCGCGAAAGCCTGCATCGGACCATTCGGCCGGATCGTTGAATCGATACAGATCGAAGTGATAGACCTCGAGTTCCCCATCGCTGCGTTCGAGCGCGTACGGCTCGACGAGCGTATAGGTTGGGCTGCGCACACGCCCCTCGTGGCCGAGGCCGCGCAGGATCGCGCGCACGAGGGTCGTCTTGCCCGCGCCGAGATCGCCGACCAGCTGGATCTGCAGCCCGTCGAACGTATGCGCGCGGTCGAGCTCGAGGCGCGCCGCGTCGAGCGCGTGCGCGAAGCGGGTGCCGAAGGCCTCGGTTGCCGCTTCGTCGGCGAGCGCGACCACGCGCTCCGCGAGCGGGGCGGGCAACGTGGCATGAGGCGGTTGGCTGGACGTGGCTGGCATTCTCGTAAAATAGTGCGATGAACCGACTACCGGAACGCGCCGCATCCGACAGGCCTTCGACTCGTGACGAAGGCGCGGCGCCGTGCGCGCTCGACGATGCGGCGTTGACTGCGCTCGCCGCTCGCATCAGGGCGTGGGGGCGCGAATTGGGTTTCGGGGCGATCGGCATCAGCGATACCGATCTCTCGGATGCCGAAGCGGGCCTCGCCGCCTGGCTGGAAGCCGGATACCACGGCGAAATGGATTATATGGCGAAACATGGGATGAAACGCGCGCGGCCGGCCGAACTTGTGGCCGGTACGCGACGCGTGATCTCCGTGCGGCTCGCCTATTTGCCGGGCCAAACGCTCGCGGCCGACGCGCCCGCTGGCGAGCCCGGCGCGCTCGTGCCGCACGACTGGCGCGCGCGCGAACGGGCGCGGCTCGAGGATCCGCAGGCGGCCGTCGTGTCGATCTATGCGCGCGGCCGCGACTATCACAAGGTGCTGCGCAACCGGCTGCAGACACTCGCGGAGCGCATCGAGCACGAGATCGGCGGGTTCGGCTACCGCGTGTTCACCGATTCGGCGCCCGTGCTCGAGGTCGAACTCGCGCAGAAGGCCGGAGTCGGCTGGCGCGGCAAGCACACGCTGCTGCTGCAGCGCGATGCCGGCTCGCTGTTCTTTCTCGGCGAGATCTACGTCGACCTGCCGCTGCCGACCGACGCGCACACGTTGCCCGACACCGCGCCCGAGACGCCCGGTGCGCACTGCGGCAGCTGCACCCGCTGCATCGACGCGTGCCCGACCGGTGCGATCGTCGAGCCGTATCGCGTCGATGCGCGCCGCTGCATCTCGTACCTGACGATCGAACTGAAAGGCAGCATCCCCGAGCCGCTGCGGCCGATGATCGGCAATCGCGTGTACGGCTGCGACGACTGCCAGCTCGTGTGCCCGTGGAACAAGTTCGCGCAGGCCGCGCCCGTCGCCGATTTCGACGTGCGGCACGGCCTCGACCGCGCGACGCTCGTCGAGCTGTTCGCGTGGGACGCGGAGGCATTCGACACGCGGATGCAGGGCAGCGCGATCCGGCGCATCGGCTACGAAAGCTGGCTGCGCAATCTCGCGGTCGGGCTCGGCAATGCGCTGCGCGCCGGCGCGGACCGGCTCGCGCCGCCCGCGCGCGATGCGATCGTCGCCGCGCTGCGCGCCCGGGCCGACGATCCGTCGCCGGTCGTGCGCGAGCATGTCGAATGGGCGCTGCGAGCCGCGTGAAGGCGGCGTAAAGTGTCGTCGGCGCGTGCGCAGGGCCGCGCGCGCATCCCTCGGTCAGGAGAATTCAATGTTCAACGCTGTCATCGACGCGCCGTTCGGCAAGGTCGGCATCCGCACGGATGCAGCGGTGGTGCGCGAGATCGTCTATCTGCCCGAATCGATGAAGTCGGTCGATCCGGATTCGGCGCTCGCGAAGCGCGCCGTGAAGCAGATCGAACGTTATTTCGAGCGCGCGTCCGCACGCTTCGACCTGCCGCTCGCCGACGTCGGCAGTGCATTCCAGCACCGGGTGTGGGACGCGATCAGCGATATCCCGCCCGGGACGGTGCTGACCTACGGCCAGGTCGCGAAGCGGATCGGCAGCGCGCCGCGCGCGGTCGGCCAGGCGTGCGGCGCGAACTATTTCCCGCTCGTGATTCCGTGCCATCGCGTCGTCGCGGCGGGCGGTCTCGGCGGATTCGCGAACCACGACGACAACGGCTATTACCAGCAAGTGAAGCGCTGGCTGCTGACGCACGAGGGCGTGCCGTACTGATGAGCGAACCGATGATTTCCCCCGCCGCCGACAACGACACCGACGCCGTCGCGGCATCGCCCGCGCTGCTCGCGAGCCGCGCGTCGATCGACGTGTTCTGCGATGCGCTGTGGCTCGAGCACGGGCTCGCGCGCAACACGCTCGATGCGTACCGGCGCGACCTGGCGCTGTTTTCCCAATGGCTGGCCGCGACGCACGACGCGCCGCTCGACTCGGCCGACGAGGCGATGGTGACGGGCTATATCGCCGCGCGCAGCGACGGCAAGGCGACGTCGTCGAACCGGCGGTTGTCCGTGTTCCGCCGCTATTACGGCTGGGCCGTGCGCGAGCATCGCGCGAGCGCCGATCCGACGCTGCGGATCACGTCCGCGAAACAGGGGGCCCGGTTCCCGTCGACGCTGTCCGAGGCGCAGGTCGAGGCGCTGCTCGGCGCACCCGACATCGGCACGCCGCTCGGCCTGCGCGATCGCACGATGCTCGAGCTGATGTACGCGAGCGGGCTGCGCGTGAGCGAGCTCGTGACGCTGAAGACGGTCGAGGTCGGCCTCAACGAAGGCGTCGTGCGCGTGATGGGCAAGGGCTCGAAGGAGCGGCTCGTGCCGTTCGGCGAAGTCGCGCACGGCTGGATCGAACGCTACCTGCGCGACGCGCGGCCGGCGCTGCTCGGCGCACGCGCGGCCGATGCGCTGTTCGTGACCGCGCGCGGCGACGGCATGACGCGCCAGCAGTTCTGGAACATCATCAAGCGTCACGCGCAGCAGGCCGACGTGCGTGCGCACCTGTCGCCGCACACGCTGCGGCACGCGTTCGCGACGCACCTGCTGAACCACGGCGCCGACTTGCGCGTCGTGCAGTTGCTGCTCGGCCACAGCGACATCTCGACCACGCAGATCTATACGCACGTCGCGCGCGAGCGGCTCAGGACGCTGCACGCGCAGCATCACCCGCGCGGCTGACGCGCGACGCGGGCATGCGGCTCGGCGTGAGCCGCAATGTGGACTCGCGTGCCGTCGCGTCGGCCGCGTCAGACCAGCTCGCGCAGCCGGTGCTTCAGCACCTTGCCGGTCGACGCGGCCGGCAGCGCATCGAGCACGCGGATGTGCGCAGGGCGTTTGTAAGCGGTGAGCCGATCCGCGCACCATGCGTGCAAGGCTGCCTCGTCCGCCGCCGCGCCCGGCACCAGTTCGACGAACGCGAGCACTTCCTCGTTGCCGTCGATCGCGCGGCCGATCACGGCCGCCTGCACGACGTCCGGATGCGCGTTCAGCACCTGTTCGACCTCGACCGGATACACGTTGAAGCCCGAGCGGATGATCAGCTCCTTGCTGCGGCCCGCGATCGTCACCGCGCCGTCCGCTTCCTGCCGCGCGAGATCGCCGGTGCTCAGCCAGCCGTCCGGGGACACGGCCGCGTGCGTCGCGTCCGCGTTGCGGTAGTAGCCGAGCATCACGTTCGGCCCGCGCACGCGAATCTCGCCGACTTCGCCCGGCGGCACGTCGCTGCCGTCCGGCGCGACGATCCGCACGTCGACGCCCGGAATCGGCACGCCGACCGAACTGTCCGTGCGCGGCGCGTCGAGCGGCGTCTGCGTGATCGTCGGGCTGCTTTCGGTCATCCCGTAGCCGTTGTGCAGCGGCACGCCGTACAGGCGCTCGACGCGCGCCTTCAGGTTCGCATCGAGCGGCGAGCCGCCCGAATATGCGAAGCGCAGCCGCGGCGCGCGCCATGCGTGGCCGTGCGTGTGCAGGTGTTCGAGCAGCTTTGCGTGCATCGCGGGCACGCCCTGGAAGATCGTCACGCCTTCGTCGGCGAGCGCGACGCGGACGGCTTCCGGCGAGAAGCGCGGCGCGAGCCGCAGCGTCGCGCCCGCATACAGGCTGCCGAGGCATACCGACGCGAGCCCGTACACGTGCGACACGGGCAGCACCGTGTAGACGACGTCGTCCGGCGACACGCGGCGCAGCATGCTCGACGTCGCCGCGATGAACAGCAGGTTGCGGTGCGACAGCATCACGCCTTTCGGTGTGCCGGTCGTACCGGTGGTGTAGATCAATGCCGCGCATTGTGCGGCACTGCCGGTGGCCACCGGCTCGGCGGGCGCGCTCGCGTCGACGTGATACGAACACGCGCCGATGTCGACCGGCAGCGCCGCGGCCGGCGTGGCGCCGAGCCGCTCGGCATGGGCGCGCGCGTCGGGCGATACGTCGGTCGTGAACGCGATCAGCTTCGGGCGCGCATGCGCGGCGATCGCGTCGAGCTCGGCGGCCGACAGCCGCGCGTTCGACACGAGCGCCCATGCGTCGAGGCGGGCGGCGGCGAACAGCAGCACGATCTGCGCGACGCAGTTTTCGGCGACGATCATCACGCGGTCGCCGCCTTCTACGCCGAGACTCGCCAGCCGCGCGGCCGCCGCGTCGACGGCCTGCGCCAGGTCGCCGTACGACAGCCGGCGCGCATCCTCGATCAGTGCCGGCTGCGCGGGCGACTCCGCGGCCCGGTACGCGGGCACGTCGGCGATGCGGCGCGGCAGCGCGGCGAGCAGCGCATCGACATCGAGCGATTCGGATGAGCGGATGGGCGAGGACATGGCGTCTCCAGATGAAGGGCCGGCGGCAGCCGACGATATTTGCGAACGATCGTGCCATGGCGAGACGCGCGCCACAATCAGCCAATCGGGCAATAGCGCTTCACGATGTCTGCAATGATGATGGGTGCAATCGTGACGGCGACGCGGTGGGCCGGCGGAAAACGGGCCGCGAGTATACCGTCGGCGCGGGCTCGCCACTGCGCGCCCGGCGATCGTTCGCCATTAAAATGCCGCCATGAGCAAATCCAGACACGTGTCCGAAACCCCTGCGACCCAGCTGCTGCGCCGTCATGGCGTCGCATTCGGCGAGCATCCGTACGAATACGTCGAGCACGGCGGCACCGGCGAATCGGCGCGCCAGCTCGGCGTCGACGAGCACAGCGTCGTGAAGACGCTCGTGATGGAAGACGAGCACGCGAAGCCGCTGATCGTGCTGATGCACGGCGACCGCACCGTGTCGACGAAGAATCTCGCGCGGCAGATCGGCGCGAAGCGTGTCGAGCCGTGCAAGCCCGAGGTCGCGAACCGCCATTCGGGCTATCTCGTCGGCGGCACGTCGCCGTTCGGCACGCGCAAGACGATGCCCGTCTACGTCGAGTCGACGATCCTCGAATTGCCGACGATCTACCTGAACGGCGGCCGGCGCGGCTACCTCGTCAGCCTCGCGCCGGCGGTGCTCACGTCGCTGCTCGGCGCGCAGCCGGTGCAGTGCGCGAGCGTCGACTGAGGGTTTCACCTTCGTGGCACCCCGCGCCCGTTCGGTAGAATGGGCGCCGTTTCGGCCTGCCGGCTTGCCGCGCCCGGCCGTTCCTTTCCCGATACGTTGAAAGAAGAGTCCTCCGCATGCAGATCCTGCTCGCCGCCCTCGTTGCCTACCTGATCGGTTCGGTGTCGTTCGCCGTCGTTGTCAGTTCCGTGATGGGGCTGGCCGACCCGCGTTCATACGGGTCGAAGAACCCCGGCGCGACCAACGTCCTGCGCAGTGGCAACAAGAAGGCCGCGATCCTGACGCTCGTCGGCGACGCGTTCAAGGGCTGGATCGCCGTCTGGCTCGCCCGGCACTTCGGCCTGCCCGACGTCGCGATCGCGTGGGTCGCGATCGCCGTGTTCCTCGGCCACCTGTACCCGGTGTTCTTCCGCTTCCAGGGCGGCAAGGGCGTCGCGACCGCGGCCGGCGTGCTGCTCGCCGTGCACCCGGTGCTCGGGCTCGCGACCGCGCTGACCTGGCTGATCGTCGCGTTCTTCTTCCGCTATTCGTCGCTCGCGGCGCTGGTGGCGGCCGTGTTTGCGCCGGTGTTCGACGTATTCCTGTTCGGCATGCCGGGCCACAACCCGATCGCCTGGGCCGTGCTGGCGATGAGCGTGCTGCTCGTGTGGCGTCACCGCGGCAACATTTCGAAGCTGCTCGCGGGGCAGGAGAGCCGGATCGGCGACAAGAAGAAGGCGGCCGCGGACGGCGGCGCGCAGGACGGCGGGAAAGCCTGAGAAACGCGGCGCCGGGCGCGCCGCGTGTGCGGGGCCCGGCCGGATGACGCGACGGGCCGGCGGCCGGTCAGTCGCGGAAGTTGTTGAAGTCGAGCGGCGTGTCGGTCACGTCCTTGCGCAGCATCGCGATCGTGCTCTGCAGGTCGTCGCGCTTCGTGCCCGAGATGCGCACCGCGTCGCCCTGGATGCTCGCCTGCACCTTGATCTTGCTGTCCTTCACGAGGCGCACGATCTTCTTCGCGAGGTCGCCCGTCACGCCCTTCTTCACGGTGACGACCTGCTTGACCTTGTCGCCGCCGATCTTCTCGACCTTGCCGTAGTCGAGGAAGCGCACGTCGACGTTGCGCTTGGCCAGCTTGCCGATCAGTACGTCCTTGACCTGGCCGAGCTTGAAATCGTCGTCGGCGAACAGCGTCAGCTCGCGTTCCTTCTGCTCGACGCGTGCGTCGGAGCCCTTGAAGTCGAAGCGCGTCGAAATTTCCTTGTTCGACTGCTCGATGGCGTTCTTCACTTCGATCATGTTCGCTTCGGAAACGACGTCGAACGATGGCATGGCATTCTCCCTAGAGATGCGGGCACCCGGCTCACGCACGGGCACTCGCTATAATTGCGGACTGTTTGCCATTTTACCGATGCCCCTCCGTTTGCCCAAGGCCGGCCATGCGCCGCCCGGGCCGACGTGACCGCGAATGCCGATGCCCCCTGACGATTCCGCCCTGTCGCTGCTTCCCGACCATCCGCTCGCCGCGCACAACACGTTCGGCATCGCCGCGCGTGCGCGCTTCGCCGCGCGCATCACGCAGGCGGCGCAGTTCGAGGCGCTGCATCGCGACCCGCGGGTCGCGAACCTGCCGCAGCTCGTGCTCGGCGGCGGCAGCAACATCGTGTTCACGCGCGATTTCGACGGCGTCGTGCTGCTCGACGAGATCGCGGGCCGCCGCGTCGTGCGCGAGGACGACGACGCGTGGTACGTCGAGGCCGGCGGCGGCGAGAACTGGCACGCGTTCGTCGCGTGGACGCTCGAGCACGGGATGCCGGGCCTCGAGAATCTCGCGCTGATCCCGGGCACCGTCGGCGCCGCGCCGATCCAGAACATCGGCGCGTACGGCCTCGAGATGAAGGCGTATTTCGATTCGCTGGTCGCGGTGGAGCTGGCGACGGGGCGCCGCGAGCGCTTCGACGCCGCGCGCTGCGCGTTCGGTTACCGCGACAGTTTCTTCAAGCGGGAAGGGCGCGGCCGGTTCGCGATCGTCGCGGTGACGTTCCGGCTGCCGAAGCAATGGACGCCGCGGCTCGGCTATGCGGACGTCACGCGCGAGCTCGACGCGCGCGGCATCACGCCCGAGGCGGCAACGCCGCGCGACGTGTTCGATGCGGTCGTCGCGATCCGCCGCGCGAAGCTGCCCGATCCGCTGGTGCTCGGCAACGCGGGCAGTTTCTTCAAGAATCCGGTGATCGACGCCGCGCAATTCGATGCGCTGCGCGCTCGCGCGCCGGATGTCGTGTCGTATCCGCAGCCGGACGGGCAGGTGAAGCTCGCGGCCGGCTGGCTGATCGACCGCTGCGGCTGGAAGGGGCGCGCGCTCGGCGCGGCGGCCGTGCACGACCGCCAGGCGCTCGTGCTCGTCAATCGCGGCGGCGCGACCGGCGCCGACGTGCTGGCGCTGGCGCGGGCCATCCAGGCCGACGTGCGCGCGCAGTTCGGCGTCGAGCTGGAGGCGGAACCGGTCTGCCTGTAACGTAGCGCGCGCCGGTTTTGGCGCGCCCAAACGAAAGCGCCGATCGTCGACCGGCGCTTTTTTTACGCGTGTGCGTTGAGCGGCGCGTCAGTGCTTGAGGCGGCCGAGCAGCAGGAATTCCATCAGCGCCTTCTGCACGTGCAGGCGGTTTTCCGCTTCGTCCCACACGACACTCTGCGGGCCGTCGATCACGCCGGCCGTCACTTCCTCGCCGCGGTGCGCGGGCAGGCAGTGCATGAAGAGGGCATCCGGATTCGCATGGCCCATCATTTCCTCGTCGACGCACCAGTCGGCGAATGCCTGCTTGCGCGCCTCGTTCTCGGCCTCGAAACCCATGCTCGTCCACACGTCGGTCGTCACGAGATCGGCGCCCTTGCACGCTTCGTTCGGATCGTCGAACACCTCGTAGAACGGCGCGCTGTCGGGCGACACGAGCTTCATGTCGAGCGCATAGCCGGGCGGCGTCGACAGGCGCAGCTTGAAGCCGAGGATCTGCGCGGCCTCGATCCACGTGTAGAGCATGTTGTTCGCGTCGCCGACCCACGCGACGGTCTTGCCGGCGATCGGGCCGCGGTGCTCGTAGTACGTGAAGATGTCGGCGAGCACCTGGCACGGATGGTATTCGTTCGTCAACCCGTTGATCACCGGCACGCGGGAATTCTGTGCGAAGCGCGTGATCACGTCCTGCTCGAACGTGCGGATCATGATGATGTCGACCATTCGCGAGATGACCTGCGCGGAATCCTCGACGGGCTCGCCGCGGCCGAGCTGCGTGTCGCGCGTGCTCATGAACACGGCGTGGCCGCCGAGCTGGAAGATCCCGGCCTCGAACGACAGGCGCGTACGCGTCGAGCTCTTCTCGAAGATCATCGCGAGCGTGCGGTCGTGCAGCGGGTGATAGGTTTCGTAGTTCTTGAACTTGCGCTTCAGGATACCCGTGCGTTCGAGCACGTACTCGTAGTCTTCCAGCGAGAAATCCTTGAACTGCAGGTAGTGACGAATGGTTTTGGCGGTCATGAAACGAAATACGGCGGTCTCACCCGGCCGCGAGGCCGGACGGCGCCGCCGTCGGGTGTGGATAACTCAAAGCAGCATAAAGGATTTTCTGTGCTTTGACGAGCCGTGGAACGACGCGGGGCAGGATCGCCGCGCCCGATCCGCGGTGCGGGAAGAGGGCCGTCGGGACGACGCGCGATGGCGCGCTGCGGTATAATTCGAAAGTTTTCTCCAGCCCGGCAGGCAAGGCTTTTCGCGCTCTGCCGGACACAAGCCGTGCGCTGCACACATCCGGTGCAGTCCACCGGCGGCGCGCATCGACGCCCCGTTTTCGGGATATCGATCGGCTCGTGCCGCCGCCTCTCCAGCTTTGTGTTCGCGTATCCAGGCGCCGTTGCCTGGACATCGCCGGGCCGTCACTTGGGTAACCACATGGCTGAAACCCCTCCGACCGAATTTTTCATCCAGGGCATCACGAAAGACGGGAAAAAGTTTCGCCCGAGCGACTGGTCGGAACGTCTGGCCGGTGTGATGGCCTGCTTCGGGCCGGGGGCGAGCGGGCCGAATGCGCGACTCAAGTATTCGCTGTACGTGCGCCCGACGATGCTCGGCGACCTGAAATGCGTGATCCTCGATTCGCGGTTGCGCGACATCGAGCCGATGGCTTTCGATTTCGTGCTGAATTTCGCGAAGGACAACAACCTCGTCGTGACCGAGGCGTGCGAATTGCCGGACTACAACACGAAGAAGTGAGTGATGCCGACGGGCGAGGGCGCGGGTTGCGTCCGCCCGGGCAACTGCCGCCGCCGCGCGTGATGCGCAGGCGGCAGGCGACAAAAAAGCCCGCCTAGGCGGGCTTTTTCGTGATCGCAGGAAACAGGAACGCCCGCCTGAGCGGGCGCACCGGAGTTACGCTGCTGCCTGCAGGCCCTTGACGGCTGCGGCCAGGCGGCTCTTGCTGCGAGCGGCCTTGTTCTTGTGAACGATCTTCTTGTCGGCGATCGTGTCGATCGTCTTCACGGCAGCCTTGAACAGCTCGGCAGCCTTTGCCTGGTCGCCGGCTTCAACAGCCTTGCGAACCGACTTGATCGCGGTACGGAATTTCGAGCGCAGCGCCGAGTTGTGCGAGTTTGCCTTCGCGGCCT
Source organism: Burkholderia sp. E168m15 (assembly GCF_016586105.1). Classification (NCBI taxonomy): domain Bacteria; kingdom Pseudomonadati; phylum Pseudomonadota; class Betaproteobacteria; order Burkholderiales; family Burkholderiaceae; genus Burkholderia; species Burkholderia sp. E168m15. The sequence continues at coordinate 21,318 of NZ_BCPO01000076.1, read as the reverse complement.
GGCGGGCGCGCTTGCGTGCTTGTGCGGAGTTAGCCATGACGGTTCCTTATCCTGTCCTGTTTCCAGAGCTTGGAGCCTGACGGCCAAGCGCTGCTTTTCGATCCGTCCCCTGAGAACGATTGCCCAGGGGCGCATAAAAAAACGGTGATTTTAACCGAGGCCGGGACATGAAAACGGCAGTTGCCGTGCATGTACGAGCCCAGAAACCGGCGATTATAGCAACAAAATCAAGCGAGTGGCAAGTTCAACGTGATGCCGGCCGGATGGAGCCGCGGGCGGCCGGTGCGCTTTTCGGCATCGGCCGGTGGCCGGGTCGCGCAACGTCCGTATAATAAGCGCCCCATGAATCTATTCCGAGCCCTGCTGACGGTCAGCGGCTTCACGCTGCTGTCGCGCGTGACCGGACTGGCCCGCGAGACGCTGATCGCCCGTGCGTTCGGCGCCAGTCAATACACCGACGCGTTCTACGTCGCCTTCCGTATCCCGAACCTGCTGCGCCGCCTGTCCGCCGAAGGCGCGTTCTCGCAGGCGTTCGTGCCGATCCTCGCCGAGTTCAAGAACCAACAGGGGCACGATGCGACGAAGGCGCTCGTCGACGCGATGTCCACCGTGCTCGCGTGGGCGCTGGCCGTGCTGTCGGTCGTCGGGATCGCGGGCGCGTCGTGGGTCGTGTTCGCGGTCGCGTCCGGCCTGCACAGCGACGGCCAGGCGTTTCCGCTCGCGGTCACGATGACGCGGATCATGTTCCCGTACATCGTGTTCATTTCGCTGACCACGCTCGCGTCGGGCGTGCTGAACACGTACAAGAGCTTCTCGCTGCCCGCGTTCGCGCCGGTGCTGCTCAACGTCGCGTTCATCGCCGCGGCCGTGTTCGTCGCGCCGCACCTGAAGGTGCCGGTCTACGCGCTCGCGTGGGCGGTCATCGTCGGCGGCGTGCTGCAGTTTCTCGTGCAGTTGCCGGGCCTGAAGAAGATCGACATGGTGCCGCTGATCGGCCTGAACCCGCTGCGCGCGCTGCGTCATCCGGGCGTGAAGCGCGTGCTCGCGAAGATGGTGCCTGCCACGTTCGCGGTGTCCGTCGCGCAACTGTCGCTGATCATCAACACCAACATCGCGTCGCGGCTCGGGCAGGGCGCCGTGTCGTGGATCAACTACGCCGACCGCCTGATGGAGTTCCCGACGGCGCTGCTCGGCGTCGCGCTCGGCACGATCCTGCTGCCGAGCCTGTCGAAGGCGCACGTCGACGCCGATTCGCACGAATATTCGGCGCTGCTCGACTGGGGGCTGCGCGTCACGTTCCTGCTCGCGGCGCCGAGCGCGCTCGCGCTGTTCTTCTTCGCGACACCGCTCACCGCGACGCTGTTCAACTACGGCAAGTTCGACGCGCATACCGTCACGATGGTCGCGCGCGCGCTCGCGACCTACGGGATCGGCCTCGTCGGCATCATCCTGATCAAGATCCTCGCGCCGGGCTTCTATGCGAAGCAGGACATCAAGACGCCCGTGAAGATCGCGATCGGCGTGCTGATCGTCACGCAGCTGTCGAACTACGTGTTCGTGCCGCTGATCGGCCACGCGGGCCTCACGCTGAGCATCGGCGTCGGCGCGTGCCTGAATTCGCTGCTGCTGTTCCTCGGGCTGCGCAAGCGCGGCATCTACCAGCCGTCGCCGGGCTGGCTGCGCTTTTTCGTGCAGCTCGTCGGCGCGGCGCTCGTGCTCGCGGGCCTGATGCACTGGTGCGCGATCAGTTTCGACTGGACCGGCATGCGCGCGCAGCCGCTCGATCGCATTGCGCTGATGGCTGCGTGCCTCGTGCTGTTTGCTGCACTATATTTCGGTATGTTGTGGGTGATGGGCTTCAAATACGCTTACTTCAGAAGGCGCGCCAAGTGACGACCGCAATGACCCGCGTCCTCGACTACTTCAGCACGCTCGTGGCGGACGACGACAGTCTGCCCGTCACGGAAGCCGCGCTGTCGCTGGCGCAGGACGCGTATCCCGACCTCGACCTGCAGGGCACGCTGGCCGAACTCGACATGCTGGCGGCGCGGCTGCGCCGGCGGCTCGCCGACGATACCGACCTGAAGGGCCGCGTCGCCGCGCTGAACGACTTCTTCTTTCGCGAGCTCGGCTTCGCGTGCAATCACAACGATTACTACGACCCCGATAACAGCCACCTGAATGCCGTGCTGAAGCGGCGGCGCGGGATTCCGATCTCGCTGTCGGTGCTGTACCTGGAGCTCGCCGAGCAGATCGGCGTGCCGGCGCGCGGCGTATCGTTCCCCGGCCATTTCCTGCTGCGCGTGACGCTGCCGGATGGCGACCTGATCATCGATCCGACCAACGGCCATTCGCTGTCCGAAGCCGAGATGGTCGAGATGCTCGAGCCGTACGTCGCGCGGGCGGCGGGGGCGGTCGACAGCGCGTTGCGCGCGCTGCTGCAGCCCGCGACGAGCCGCGAGATCATCGCGCGGATGCTGCGCAACCTGAAGACGATCTATCTGCAGACGGAGCGCTGGCAGCGGCTGCTCGCGGTGCAGCAGCGGCTCGTGATCCTGCTGCCCGAGCAGCTCGACGAGGTGCGCGACCGCGGCTTCGCGTATGCGCGGCTCGACTACCTGCGCCCCGCGCTCGAGGATCTCGAGCAGTATCTCGGCGAGCGGCCCGAGGCGGAAGACGCGACCGTCGTCGAGTCGCAGGTCAGCGAATTGCGGCAACGGATGCAGCGCGACGGCGAGGATTGAGCCGCCAGCGCGCTGCTTCTTGGACACGGAAAAAACGCCCGCATCGCGGGCGTTTTTCTTGCGCGCTTGCCGCAGGGGCGTGCAAAGCGTGACAGGCGAAAAAAAAGCCGCCCGGACCGGGCGGCTTGCGGGTGCGCGACGCGCTGCTTACTTCAGCGCGTCGAACGCGCGCTCGCGGATTTCGTCGACGGTGCCCAGGCCCGAGATCTTGCGATACTGCGGCGCCTTCAGACCGTTTTCCTCGCCGCGCTGTGCCCAGTCGCCGTAGTACGTGATCAGCGGCTTGGTCTGCGCTTCGTACACTTCGAGACGCTTTTTGACAGTTTCTTCCTTGTCGTCGTCGCGCTGGATCAGCGGTTCGCCCGTCACGTCGTCGTGACCTTCGACCTTCGGCGGGTTGAACTTGACGTGGTACGTGCGGCCCGATGCCGGGTGCGTGCGGCGGCCGCTCATGCGCTCGATGATTTCCGAGAACGGGACGTCGATCTCGAGCACGTAGTCGATCGCGACGCCGGCTTCCTTCATTGCGTCAGCCTGCGCGATCGTGCGCGGAAAGCCGTCGAACAGATAACCGTTCGCGCAGTCGGATTCCTTCAGGCGCTCCTTGACCAGGCCGATGATCAGCGCGTCCGGCACGAGCTTGCCGGCATCCATGTAACCCTTCGCCTCGACGCCGAGCGGCGTGCCGGCCTTGACGGCCGCGCGCAGCATGTCGCCCGTCGAGATTTGCGGAATGCCGAATTTTTCCTTGATGAAGTTTGCCTGGGTGCCCTTTCCCGCGCCGGGCGCGCCCAACAGGATCAAACGCATGGTGATATCTCCAAGTATGTAGATTCGTGTGGCGAGACACAAAGGCGTCGGCGACAGCGGGCGCGGGGCTCGCCCGGCGCATGGCGGACCGGTCTGATGCGGCGCGTCGGCCGAGGCGACGCGCGGCTGCCGGCAGGGCCACGGGCGGGGTCAAGCGAGGACGCGCTGGTCGCGGACGGCTCGCACAATCGCCTGATTATGCCACGGGTTATTTTGAACCCGGCTGAAAAAGGGCCTGCACGCGCGCGAGATCGGCCGGCGTATCGATGCCGGCTTCGGGCGCGGATTCGGTGATCAGCACCGCGATGCGCTCGCCGTGCCACAGCGCGCGCAACTGTTCGAGCTGCTCGGCCTGTTCGATTGGCGCCTGCGCGAGCGACGGATAGGTGCGCAGGAAACGCGCGCGATACGCATAGAGGCCGATGTGCCGATAGACCGGGAAAGCCGGTGCAGGCATGGCCGCGACGTCGGGCCAGTGCGGCTGGTACGCGTCGCGGCTCCACGGAATCGGCGCGCGCGAGAAGTACAGCGCGACGCTCTGCGCGTCGAGCGCGACCTTCACGACGTTCGGATTGAACACGTCGGCCGCGTCGTGGATCGGGTGAGCGGCGGTCGCGATCGCGCACGCCGGATGCGCGGCCAGGTGCGACGCTACGTCGCGCACGAGCACGGGGTCGATCAGCGGCTCGTCGCCCTGCACGTTGACGACGACGGTGTCGTCGCGCCAGCCGAAGGCCGCCGCGACTTCCGCGAGCCGGTCGGTGCCGGACGGATGGTCGGCGCGCGTGAGCACCGCTTCGAAGCCGTGATCGCGCGCCGCGTCGAGCACGCTCTGCGCGTCGGACGCGACGAGCACCTGTTGCGCGCCCGCTTCGCGCGCGCGCTCGGCGACACGCACGACCATCGGCTTGCCGCCGAGATCGGCGAGCGGCTTGTTCGGGAGCCGCGTCGACGCGAGCCGGGCGGGAATGACGGCGATGAAGGGGGGCGGGTGAGTCATCAGGGGAGCGCTGGGAAGAACGGGGCGGGCGACGCCGGAAGCCGGGCGCCCGGCGAGTGCGGCAGCCCGGCCGGGGCCGGGCCGTCACGGTGTCGAACGGGGCGCCGGGCGAGCGGCGCGGCGGTTCAGCGGCCGGCCGGATCGACCGGCGTGCCTTCGACGGTCTGGCGCGCTTCGTCGACCAGCATCACGGGGATGCCGTCGCGGATCGGGTACGCGAGCTTGTCCGCGTTGCAGATCAGTTCCTGCGCGGCACGGTCGTAGTGGAGCGGGCCTTTGCAGATAGGGCACACAATGATTTCAAGCAGGCGAGCGTCCACGGAGTTTCTCCACAACGAGGGCAATGAGGCGAGGGTCGAGCGCGGCTTCGACGGGGACTACCCACAGTCGGGCGTCGCGCCAGGAAGCGCCCAATTTTACTGCATCCTTCTCGGTGATCAGGATCGCATCGACGGCATCGTCGACGAACGGATTGTCGGCGAACGCGTAATGGTCGGGCAGCGCGCGGGTCGCCGGCGCGAGACCGGCCGCGCGCAGCGTCGCGAAGAAGCGTTCCGGCGCGCCGATGCCGGCCGCGGCGAGCACGCGTTCGTGCGCGAATTGCGACAGCGGGCGGCGTAGCGCGGGCTGGTCGAGGTGCCAAGCGGCGCCCGGCGTCAGCGCGAGCGCGTAGGTGTCGGGCCACGGCGGCAGCGCGCCGCTGTACGGATCGTTGACGAGCGTCGCGTCGCGGTGCCGCGACAGCGGCTCGCGCAGCGGGCCGGCCGGCAGCAGGAAGCCGTTGCCGCCGAGCCGGTGGTCGAATACGACCAGCTCGACGGTGCGCGCGAGGCGGTAGTGCTGCAGGCCGTCGTCGCTGACGATCACGTCGACGTCCGGATGCGCGGCGCGCAGCGCCTGCGCGGCCGCGACGCGGTCGGGGCACACCCACACGGGTGCGCCGGTGCGGCGCGCGATCAGCAGCGGTTCGTCGCCGGCCGCGGCCGCGCGCGACGCCGGCGTGACGGCGGTGGGCGCCTTCACGTTCGCGCCGTAGCCGCGCGACACGACGCCGGGCGTGAAGCCGGCCGCGCGCAGCGCGTCGACGAGCGCGATCACGGTCGGCGTCTTGCCGGTGCCGCCGACGGTCACGTTGCCGACCACGACCACCGGCACGCCGACGTCGACCGGCTGCTTCCAGCCCTGCGCGTAAGCGGTGCGCCGCAGCGCCGCGCACAGGCCGAACACGCAGGCGAACGGCGTGAGCGCCCACGCGAGCGCGCCGCGCCGCTGCCATTCGCGTGTGAGGCGCGCTTCGAGTCGCGCGAGCGGGCCGCCGGGCGCGCTCATCGGGTCGGCCGCGGCGCGTCGTGCGCCGCGGCGAGGGACGGATTCGTCAAGGCGGATTCTCCGTTGGGCGGCGCATGCCGCAGGGTCCGTGGAAGGCGGCACTCTAGCGCGCCGCACGCCGGCGCGGCAAGCGCGACCGGCCGCCGCAGCGTGCGGGGCCGGATCGCGGCGCCCTGTGGATAACTCTGTGAAAAACTCCCCCGTCGATTGTCTCAAACGCCCGTCCGGCGGGCCTCGAATCGGATGAGAATCATTCTGAAAGGTTTAAAAAATTATAAAAATCAAGGCGTTACCGAGAATCGTCTGGTTTTTTTAGCGGTTTCCGAGCGTTTTACGCGGACGAATGCCAGAGTGTGGACACCTTCCGTGCGCGACGGCGAATACGGCGGCGCTGGACGCCGCGCGCGTGTCGGACTATCGTGACGCCGCCAGCATTCATCCGACCGCCCATGCTTTCCGATTCCCCTTTTTCCGCCCCCGGCACCACCCGCGGCGGCGACGAAGTGATTCCCGTTTCGGCGCTCAATCGTGCGATTTCGACGATGCTCGAGCGCTCGTTTCCGCTGTTATGGATTTCCGGCGAAGTGTCGAATTTCACGCGCGCCGCGAGCGGCCACTGGTATTTCTCGATCAAGGACCAGCAGGCGCAGATGCGCTGCGTGATGTTCCGTGGCCGCGCCCAGTATGCGGAATTCACGCCGCGCGAAGGCGACCGCATCGAGGTGCGCGCGGTCGTCACGATGTACGAGCCGCGCGGCGAAGTGCAGCTCAACGTCGAAGCCGTGCGGCGCACCGGGCAGGGGCGCCTGTACGAGGCATTCCTGCGGCTGAAGGCGCAGCTCGAGGCCGAGGGCCTGTTCGCCCCCGAGCGCAAGCGGCCGCTGCCGGCGCACCCGCGCGCGATCGGCATCGTCACGTCGCTGCAGGCCGCCGCGCTGCGCGACGTGCTGACCACGCTCGCCCGGCGCGCGCCGCATATTCCGGTGATCGTCTATCCGGCCCCCGTGCAGGGCGCCGGTTCCGCCGAAAAGCTCGTCGCGGCCGTGGCGACCGCGAATGCGCGGCGCGAGGTAGACGTGCTGCTGGTCTGTCGCGGCGGCGGCTCGATCGAGGATCTGTGGTCGTTCAACGACGAAGCGCTGGCGCGCGCGATCGCGGCGAGCGAGCTGCCGGTCGTCAGCGGCGTCGGGCACGAAACCGATTTCACGATCGCCGACTTCGCGGCCGACCTGCGCGCGCCGACGCCGACCGGCGCGGCCGAACTCGCGAGCCCGCAGCGCGCGCTGCTGCTGCGCGAGGTCGACGAGCGCCAGCGTGCGCTCGCGCGCGGCATGGCGCGCCGGCTCGAACAGCGCGCGCAGCAGCTCGACTGGCTCGCGCGCCGGCTCGTGAGTCCGGCCGAGCGGCTGCAGCGGCAGCGCACGCACGTCCAGCAGCTCGCGGCGCGGCTGGCGTCGGCGGCGTCGCGGCCGGTGCGCGATGCCCGTGCGCGTTTCGCGCTCGCGCAGTTGCGCTGGCAGCGCGCGCGGCCCGATGCGTCGCAGGCGCGCCACGCGCTCGCGGGGCTGTCGCAGCGTCTGGCCAGCGCGTTGCAGCGCCGTCACGAACGCGACACGGCGCGCGTGTCGGCCTGTGCCGCGCGGCTCGAGGTGCTGAGCCCGCAGCGTACGCTCGAGCGCGGCTATGCGGCGCTGATCGATGCGCAGACGGGCCGTGCGGTGCGCGCGCCGAACGCGCTGAAGCCGCAGCGGCGCCTGACCGTGCATCTCGCCGAAGGCTCGGCCGACGTGTCGCTCGCCGACGTGCAGCCGCGGCTGACCGATACGATCTGACGCAAGAAGCGGCGCGCGAGACACGCGAGGATCGTCGCAACGCATGCGGCACGGCCGGGCACGAATGCTGCGCATCGTCCGGTTCGTCCTGCCGGACGTCGCGCCAGCAGCGCTTTTCCGCATACCGCGGATAAATGGCCCGTGAGTTTGCGGGGTTATTCGTCCTCGCCTACAATCGGACGCTCGGCAGCATCCAACACAGCCTCCCTACATACTCAACGAAGGAATCGCCATGGCTCATACGCTCCCGCCGCTCCCGTACGCTGAAGACGCACTCGCGCCGACCATCTCGCTCGAGACGATCCAGTACCACTACGGCAAGCACCATCAGGCATATGTGACGAACCTGAACAATCTGATCCCGGGCACGGAATTCGAAAACCTGCCGCTGGAAGAGATCGTGAAGAAGTCGTCGGGCGGCATCTTCAACAACGCCGCGCAAGTCTGGAACCACACGTTCTTCTGGAACAGCCTGTCGCCGAACGGCGGCGGCGCACCGACGGGCGCGCTGGGCGACGCGATCAATGCGAAGTGGGGTTCGTACGACGCATTCAAGGAAGCGTTCACGAAGGCCGCGGTCGGCACGTTCGGTTCGGGCTGGGCATGGCTCGTGAAGAAGGCCGACGGTTCGCTCGACATCGTGTCGACGAGCAACGCTGCCACGCCGCTGACGACCGCCGACAAGGCGCTGCTGACGATCGACGTGTGGGAACACGCGTACTACATCGACTACCGCAACGCCCGTCCGAAGTTCGTCGAAGCGTACTGGAACATCGTGAACTGGGACTTCGCCGCGAAGAACTTCGCGTAAGTCCGGTGCCTGCGCGCCGCCACGGCGCGCAGCATCGAAAAAAGCCCTCGTTTCGAGGGCTTTTTGTTTTTGCGCGGCCCGAACGTGCCGCGCCCGCCGGATCAGCCGGCGATGCCGAGCAGCCAGCCGAGCGCCGCGCTCGCGATCACGACGGCCCATGGCGGCACGCGCCAGAACACCAGCGCGACGAAGGCGACCAGCGCGGCGGCCAGGTCGCGCGGCGCGACGATCGTATCGGTCCAGACCGGGTGATAGAGCGCGGCGAGCAGCAGCCCGACGACGGCCGCGTTCACGCCGGCGAGCGCGGCCTGCATGTGCGCGCTGCGGCGCAGGCGTTCCCAGAACGGCGCGGTGCCTCCGATGAGCAGGAACGACGGCGCGAAGATCGACACGAGTGCGATCGTGCCGCCGAGCCAGCCGTTCGGCGCATCGCGCAGCGACGCACCGAGGAATGCCGAGAACGTGAACAGCGGCCCCGGCACGGCCTGCGCGACGCCATATCCGGCGAGAAACGCCGAATCGCCGACCCAGCCGGGCGCGACCACGGCCGCCTGCAGCAGCGGCAGCACCACGTGCCCGCCGCCGAACACGAGCGCACCCGTGCGGAAGAACGCATCGACGACGGCGAGCGTATCGGAGCGCAGCACGCGGGCCGCGAACGGCAGCGCGACGAGCAGCGCCGCGAACAGCAGAAGCCACAGCACGCCCGCGCGGGACGACACGTGCAGCGGCAACGGTTCGTGCGCGTCGCGCGCCGGTTGCGGCAGCAGCACGACACCGGCCGCGCCGGCCACGACGATCACCGCGACCTGCGTCCAGGCGGCCGGTGCGAGCAGCGCGACGCAGGCGGCCGCGGCCATCAGCGTGACGCGCCGCGCGTCCGGGCACAGCGTGCGCGCCATGCCCCATACGGCTTGCGCGATCACCGCGACCGACACGATGCGCAGCCCGTGCAGCGCGCCGGCTTCGATCGGCGCGCCCGTCGCGTGAACGCCGAGCGCGAACAGCATCATCAGCAGCGCCGACGGCAGCGTGAAACCGAGCCACGCGGCGAACATGCCGGCATAGCCGGCGCGCGCGAGACCGATCGCCATCCCGACCTGGCTGCTCGCCGGCCCCGGCAGGAACTGGCACAGCCCGACCAGATCGGCATAGGTGCGCTCGGTGAGCCAGCCGCGCCGCGTGACGAATTCCGCGCGAAAGTAGCCGAGATGCGCGACCGGCCCGCCGAACGACGTGAGCCCGAGCCGCAGGAACGCGATGAAGACGGGCCACGGATGACGGGCGGGGGCGGGGAGGGTCGACGTGTTCAAGGCGGTGCGCGCGGCTGGCGGAACGAGTCGCCACGATAGCGCAACTCGGCGGCTGCGGGGCAGCGCGCAGCGTCGACAAAGGCCTGCCGAGGCCGTTGCGCGGCGTTCAGGACGCGCCGTCGCCGAGCCCGCTCGCGCGGCGCAATGCGTCGATGTCCACGAGCTCGATCTCGCCGACGTGCAGCCGCACCACGCCGTCGGCCTGCAATGCCTTCAGCAACTGGTTGGTGGTCTGCCGCGTCAGCGACAGCATCGACGCGAGCGTTTCCTGCGACAGCCGGATATGCGTGCGCCCGGCGCTGATGCCGCCGTAGCCTTCGGCGATCATCAGCAGCCGCGCGGCGAGCCGCTGCGCGGCCGGCATCACGCTCATCGACTCGACGGTCAGGAAGCTCAGGCGCAGCTTTTGCGCCATCAGCAGCGCGAACTGCCGCCAGTATTGCGGCGTCGTATCGAGGATCGCGAGCAGCGCGGCCTGGGGCACGTGCAGCAGCAGCGCGTCGTCGAGCGCGATGGCGTCGTGCGTGCGCGGCTGGCCGTCGAACAACGCGATCTCGCCGAACCACGTGACGGGCTCGGCCACCGTCAGCAGCGCTTCCTTGCCCTGCGGATCGACCGCCCCTATCGTGAGTGAACCGGCCAGTACCGCGTACAGCCCGCACGGCGGGTCGCCGCGCCGGAACAGCGCGTGGCCGGACGGCAAGCGGCGCAGCGTCGCGCGGGCGATCAGGGCGGCGCGCAGCGCGGGCGGCAGCCCGGCGAACCACGGGTTCGCTTCGATCTGCGGCAGGTACGGGGCGAGCGAAGAAGGCATGGGCACGCGATGTCGGGTAGCTGACAGAGGTTCTCGGGCGTGACGCGCATCATAGCGCTCAATAACCGATCAGGAGACGCCATGAAGACCCTCGAAGATCATCTTTCCCAGTATGCGGCCTACCATCGCGACGCGCGCAACATCGCGACGCATCTGGTCGGCATCCCGATGATCGTGTTCGCGGTCGAGGTGCTGCTGTCGCGGCCGGCGCTCGGGATGCTGGCCGGCATCGCGCTGTCGCCGGCGCTGCTGCTCGCCGTCGTGTCCGCGCTGTTCTACTTGCGTCTCGACCTGCGGTTCGGGATCGTGATGACCGGGCTGCTCGCCCTCGGCCTGTGGGCCGCGCAGTCGCTGGCGCCGCTGCGGACCGCGCAATGGCTTGCAATCGGCATCGGCGCGTTCGTCGTCGGCTGGATCGTGCAGTTCGTCGGGCACTGGTTCGAAGGCCGCAAGCCCGCGTTCGTCGACGATCTGGTCGGCCTGATCGTCGGGCCGCTGTTCGTCGTCGCCGAGGTCGCGTTCTTCGTGGGGCTGCGCGGCGACGTACGCCGCGAAGTCGAGCGGCGCGCGGGCCCGGTGCATGGCGGCGCGCATTCGCATGTCTGATGCGTCGGCCGGGCCGGTCTGCGTATTCGGCGCGGGCGCGATCGGGTGCTACCTCGGCGGCCGCCTCGCGGCAGCCGGCGCGCACGTCACGCTCGTCGGCCGCGCGCGGATCGGCGACGCGATTCATCTGCACGGACTCACGCTGACCGACCGGCGCGGCTATCGCGGGGCGCTCGCGCCGGCCGATGTCCGATTCGCCACCGATCCGGCCGCGGCGGCCGCCGCGCGGCTCGTGCTCGTCGCGGTGAAGTCGGCCGCCACGCGCGAGGCCGCCGCGCAACTGGCCGGCGTGCTGCGGCCGGGCACGATCATGATCAGCTTCCAGAACGGCCTGCACAACGCCGACGTGCTGCGCGACGCACTCCCGCAAGCGACCGTGTTGGCCGGCATGGTGCCGTTCAACGTGATCGAGCGCGGGCCCGGCGCGTTTCACCAGGGCTCGGCGGGGAGGCTGGCGGTCGACGCGTCGCCTGCGCTGCAGCCGTTCACCGGCCTGTTCGCGCGGGCCGGCCTGCCGCTCGTGCTGCATCGCGACATGCGCACCGTGCAGTGGGCGAAGCTGCTGCTCAACCTGAACAATGCGGTCAATGCGCTCGCGAACCTGCCGTTGCGTGACGAGCTCGCCCAACGCACGTACCGGCGCTGCGTCGCATTGGCCCAGCGCGAGGCGCTGCACTGGCTGGCGCGGGCCGCGATCCGGCCTGCGCGCTTGACGCCGCTGCCGGCCGCATGGATTCCGGCGATGCTCGATCTGCCCGATGCGGCTTTCCGCGTGCTCGGCGGCCGGATGCTCGAGATCGATCCGTTGGCGCGCTCGTCGATGTCCGACGATCTCGCGGCGCATCGTGCGACCGAAGTCGAATGGATCAACGGCGAAATCGTGCGGCTGGCCGGGCGCTTCGGCGCGCCGGCGCCCCGGCGCCGGTCAATGCGCGGCTGTGCGCGCTCGTCCACGACGCGGAAAGCGCGGCGTCACGTCCGGTGTGGCGCGGCGATGCGCTGTGGGCCGACCTGGCCGCGCAGGCGCCGCGTGCGGGCCACGTGCCGGCCGCGTAGGCCGGCGTCGCGGCGCTTGCCGACGGCGCGGGCTGGGCGCAACGACTAAGATGCGGAGTGCGTCATCCGACGCCCTTGCGGAGCAATCGCCATGGTGGATCGCCCAACTCTCGATGCCTACGACGCCCATGCCGCGCAATACGCGCAGGACTGGCTCGACCAGGCTGCGCCCGACGACATGTACGCGCTGCTCGAACAGCATTTCTCGCCGGGGCTGACCGCCGACGTCGGCTGCGGCGCGGGGCGCGACACGGCCTGGCTCGCGTCGCGCGGCTTCGACGTGCGCGGCTACGACGCGAGCGCCGCGCTGCTCGATGAGGCGCGGCGGCGCCATCGCGATCTGACGTTCGAACTGGCCGCGCTGCCGGCGCTGGCCGGCGTACCGTCCGGCGCGTTTCGCAACGTGCTGTGCGAAACGGTCGTCATGCATCTCGAACAGGCGGATGCAGCGGCGGCTGCCGCGCGGCTGGCCGATCTGCTGATGCCGGGCGGCACGTTGTACCTGAGCTGGCGGGTGGCCGGAAGCGGCATGTTGCGCGACGAGCGCGGCCGCCTCTATACGCCGCTCGATTCGGCGCGGATGCATGCGGCGCTGGGCGCGGGCGTGCACGTGATCGACGAACACGAGGTCGTCAGCGCGTCGTCCGGCAAGCGCGTGCACCGGCTGATCGTGCGCAAGGCGGGCGGCGACGCGTGAGCGCGCCGCGCCGGCGAACTCACTCGCGGCTGAGCGCCGCTTCCCAGTTGATGTCGACGCAGAGCACCTGCATGCCCGTCGCGGCCGGTGCGGCGATCGACGCGGTCACGCACAGGTGCGCCTCGTTGATCGACAGGTAGGGCGGCGTCAGATGCACGCCGCCGGGCGCGCGCATCGCGTCGATGAAGTACGGGCGGCGTTCCCAGCTCGCGCCTTCGGAATGCAGCAGCGGGCGGAAGCGCTTCGCACGTTGCGACACGCTGCCGCGCGCGAGCACGTTGTCGCCGATCTGGCGGCCCGACGCGTCGAGCAGGAAGCAGCGCGCGGTCTCGGGCAGCCCGAGCACGGCCGCCGCCGCATCGGTGAGCGATTCGCCCGCGCCGAGCTTGCGGCTCGCGTCCTCGAGCGCGGCCACGTACGGCGCGAGCCGTTCGGCCTGCGTGCGTTCGCGCTGCGCGACGCGCAGCCGCAGCGCGGCCGACAGCGTATCCATGCAGCCCGCGGCGGCCTGCGGCTGCACGGGATCGACGCTCGGCCCCGCGAAGTACTGGCCCTGTACGAAATCGACGTCGCATTCGAGCGCGATCAGCGCGTCGCGTTCGGTCGCGAGCCCGCCCATCAGCACGAGCTGGCCGGATTCGTGCAGCAGCGACACGAGCCCCGGCAGCACGCGTTCGAGATGCGAGTGCTCGCTCGCCTGCGCGAGGATGCCGCGGTCCAGCGTGACGATGTCCGGATGCAGGTGCCACACGCGATCGATGTTCGAATGCTTCGCGCCGAACCCGACGAGCGCGATCAGGAAGCCGGCCTTGCGCAGCCCGTCGATGATCGCCGCATAGCGTGGCGTCTCGCCGCCGGCCTGTTCGGGCACCTCGAGCACCACGCGGTGCGGCGGCAGCCCGAGCGCCTTCAGGTTCGCGAGCAGCGCGTCGCCGTAGATGGTGTCCATCAGCGCGGCCGGATGCAGGCTCAGGAAGAGCCATTCGTCGTGGCTGTCGAACGCGTGGAAGTTACCGAGATGCAACGATTCGGCGAGCCGGCCGAGCTCGAGCAGGTCGCCGCGCCGCGCCGCCTGCGTGAACACCTCGTGCGACGCCACCTGGCGGCTTTCCTCGTCGTGCGCGCGCAGCGACGCGTGATAGCCGATCGCGCGCCGGTGCGACACCGAGAACACGGGCTGGAACACGCTGAACACGGTGTAGCCGCCGTACAGCACGGTGCGTCGGTTCCCGTCGTCGCCGGCGACCGGGCGGGGCGGCTGAAAGCCGGGGGGATCGATTTCGATCATGCTCATGATGTCGGCCGAAGGAAGACTCCCAGTTTACCTACAGAATACGCGAGCAAGAAGTATGCACGGCAGGCGCCGTGTGCGGCCGCCCGCCGCTGCCGACATGCGCACGCGTGTCGGGCCGCGTTGCACCGCGATGGTGCGTTCCGGCCCGATTCGGCGCGCGCCGCGCGTCACGCGCGCTCGGACGGGTCGGTCTTGCGCGCGGTGCTGCGGATCTCGGGTGCGAGCTGCGCGAAGATCCACGCGGACGCGGCCGTGATGATCCCGACGCAGATGAAGGTCGCATGGAACGCCGGCAGCGTGTTGCTCGGCGTCACGGTGCGCAGCATGCCGGTGAACGTTGCGAGCAGCGCGCCGGCGACCGTGACGCCGAGGCTCATCGACAGCATCTGCACGAGCGAGAACAGGCTGTTGCCGCTGCTCGCGCCGCCGGTGCCGAGATCCTTCAGCGTCAACGTGTTCATCGCGGTGAACTGCATCGAGTTGAAGCCGCCGAACAGCGCGAGATGCACGACCTTCACCCACACCGGCACCGTGTCGCGCATCAGCGCGAAGCTCGCCATCATCACGCCGACCATGATCGTGTTCGCGAGCAGCACCTTGCGATAGCCGTGCTGCGTGATCAGCCGCGTGATGATCCGCTTCGAGAACATGCCGGCCGCCGCGACCGGCAGCATCATCAGCCCGGCCTCGAACGCCGAGTAGCCGAGGCTCACCTGCAGCAGCAGCGGGATCAGGTACGGCATCGCGCCGCTGCCGATCCGCGCGAACAGGTTGCCGAGCAGCCCGACGCTGAACGTGTGGATCTTGAACAGCTCCAGCGAGAAGATCGGCTGCGGCGCGCGCACCGCGTACAGTCCGTACGCGACGAAGCACGCGAGGCTCAGGATCAGCAGCACCAGCACGGCCGCGTGCTGCATGCCGAGATCGGCGAGCCCGTCGAGCGACAGCGAGATCGCGACCATGCCGATCGTCAGCAGCAGATAGCCCTTCAGGTCGAAGCGGCCGGCGGCCGGGTTGCGCGAGTCGGGCATCGAATAGAAGGTCGCGATGCAGCCCGCGACGCCGACCGGCACGTTGATCAGGAAGATCCAGTGCCACGACGCGATCTTCACGAGCCAGCCGCCGAGCGTCGGCCCGATCAGCGGGCCGATCAGGCCCGGAATCGCGACGAACGACAGCGCGGGCAGGTAGCGTTCGGCCGGAAAGGTGCGCAGCACCGCGAGCCGCCCGACCGGCAGCAGCATCGCGCCGCCGACCCCCTGCACCACGCGGAACGCGACGAGTTGCGTCAGCGTATGCGCGTTCGCGCACAGCAGCGAGCCGAGCGAGAACACCAGGATCGCGCTGAAGAACACGCGCCGCGTGCCGAACGTATCGGCGAGCCACCCCGACACGGGAATCATCACCGCCATTGTCAGCGAGTATGCGATCACGACCGATTGCATTCGCAGCGGCGATTCGCCGAGGCTCGCGGCCATCGACGGCAGCGCCGTGTTGACGATCGTCGCGTCGAGCGTCTGCATGAAGAAGCCCGTCGCAACGAGCCAGAGCATCACGGTGAGGTTCTTTTCGCCGGGAGCGGCGGCGGGCGGGCGTTGGAACATGACGGCGGGGGCGGTGGCGCGGGACAGCCGACATTGTAGGGAAAGCCGCCGCGCCGTGCAGGTTCGGCGCGGTATGTCGTGTGGCCGCCGACCGGACTGGCTCGGACCGGCTGCGGGAAGCCTGTCCCCGTCGGACGGCCAGTACAGTTCAGCCAAAAGTGTCTGCGGCCGTATCTGTCCGTGTGCCGTCACTGTCCGAAATACTGGCGTCATCGAACCCGTGCGACCAGGAGGCTGCCATGCGCGAACTGCGACTTTACGTGATGGACGGCGACGAGCCGGCCGGACGGTGGCGGATCGTCGATCGCACGCTGCTCGAAGTGGCCGAGGGCGACGTGTGGGTGACCGTCGAGGGCCAGCCAGACGATCACTGGCTGAGTGCCGGGGCGTCCTTGGCCTTGCTGCCCGGCATGCGCGCGTGGGTCAGCGCGGGGCCGCGCGGCGCGACGTTCGCATTCGGCCCGCTCGCGGCACCGGCCGTGCGCACAGCGTCTGCATGGTGGCGTCCGTTCGCCGTGTGGCGCGACGGCCGGCGTCACGCGGCCGCGTCGCTGCCGACGTAGCGGGCGCGCGGCCGGATCAGCTTCCCGTCCGCGTACTGTTCGAGCGCATGCGCGATCCAGCCGGCCGTGCGGCCGGCCGCGAACAGCGTGAATGCCGCGCCGTCGGGCAGCGCGAGCGTGCGCTCCAGCACCGCGAGCGCGAAATCGATCGTCGGCCGCAGGCCCGTCGCCGCTTCGACGCGTGCGGCGAGCGCGTGCGCGACGCGTAGCACCGGCCGCTCGGGCGCCGCCGCGTGCAGCGCATCGAGCAACGCCCGCGCGCGCGGGTCGCCGTCGGGGTACAGCGGGTGTGCGAAGCCTGACAGGGCGGTGCGGCCGCCGTCCGCGCGTTCGTCGTGCGCCAGCCGCAGCGCGAGGTAGCGATCGAGATCGGCGGCGCGGGCCGCTTCGTCGAGCAGCGTGCCGGCGCGGAACGTCTCACCGCCGTGGCGCGGCCCCGACAGCGCCGCGAGCCCGCCCGAGATCGCGCCGAACAGATGGGTGCCGGTCGACGCGATGCAGCGTACCGCGAAGGTCGACGGATTCAGTTCGTGATCGGCGCACAGCACGAGCGCGCGCCGCAGCAGGTCGGCTTCATTGCGCCGCCGCACGCGCCACGCGGCCGCGAGCTGTTGGTGCACGGGCGCGTCGCCCGGCGCGATGCCGGCGAGTGCGGCCGTCGCGACGCGCAGCAGCAGCGCCGCGGAATCGAGCTGTGCGTCGCGCCCCTGCGCCCACAGGCGCGGCAGCGACGCGGCGGCGGCCGGCAGCAGCACCAGCGTGCGTTCGAGCGGCGCGAGGTGCGCCCAGCGACGCGCCCAGTCGTCCCACTGCGCCGCGTCGAAACCGGTCGACGCGAGCGACGCGGCGGCCAGCCGCGCGGGCGCACAGTCCCACAGCCGCGCGGCCGTTTCTTCGAGTGTCGCCGCGTCGGCCAGCGCGATCGCATCGGTGCCGCGGTAGCGCAGGCGACCGTCGGCGATCTGCGTGATCCGCGATTCCAGGACCGGCACGCCCCAGTCGAGCGAACGTTCGGCGACGCCGCCCGCGCGCTTCGCGTCGGCGCGGCGGCGCGCGAGCAGGCGCACTTCGTTGGCGTCGTAGCGGCGGCGCTTGGTCGCGCCGTCGGGCAGCGAGCGCAGCAGGCCGCGGCTCACGTACGCATAAAGGGTGCTCACGCTGACGCCGAGCATGCCGGCGGCTTCCTGCGCGCTGAGAGACGTCATGCCGGTTGCTCCTGTCGCCGCGCATGAAGCGCGGGCCCGCTACAACTATTCGTTATGTATTGATTCGCGCAATCAAGATTGATCGCGCCTGACGCGAATTCTAGACTCGATTCCGTCTCCTCAACGGCGTCTCCTTCACCATGACACCCGATTCCGCCTTGGCGCATCTTTGGCAACTCGCACGCGGCGAACGCGACACGCTGGCCCGCACGACCGTGACCGGGCAGGACCCGACGCTACCGTCGACGTTTCATGTCGGCACGCTCGCCGCCGCGACGATCGCCGCAGCCGGGCTCGCGGCAGCCGAATGCCATCGGCTGCGGACGGGCGTGGCGCAATCGGTCGACGTGTCGGTGCGCGACGCGCTCGTGGCGTTCCGCAGCGAACGCTACCTGCGCGTGGACGACGGCCCACCGCCGGAGTTGCGTCATCCGGTGACCGGCTTCTTCGAGACGGGCGACGGACGCTGGATTCAACTGCACGCGAATTTCCCGCATCACCTGCACCGTATTCTCGACGTGCTCGGCTGCGGCCGGCAGCCCGCCGACGTCGCCGCGGCGATCCGCACCTGGGACGGCGCGGCGCTCGATACCGCGCTGGCCGACGCCGGCCTGTGCGCGGCATTGATCAGAACCCCTGACGAATGGGCGGCGCACGAGCAGGCGCGCGCGATCGCGTCGCTGCCGCTGTTCGAGATCGAGCGGATCGGCGACGCGCCGGCCGAGCCGATCGGCCGCGGCGACGCCAGCCAGCCGCTGGCCGGCGTGCGCGTGCTCGATCTCACGCGCATCATCGCGGGCCCGGTCGCGGGCCGCACGCTGGCCTCGCACGGCGCGCAGACGCTGCTCGTCAACGGTCCGCACCTGCCGAACATCGCGCCGCTCGTGATCGACAACGGGCGCGGCAAGCGTTCGACGTGGATCGATTTGCGCGACGCGGAAGGCGTCGATACGCTGCACGCCCTGGCGCGCGAGGCGGACGTGTTTCTGCAGTCGTACCGCCCCGGCGCGCTCGCCGCGCGCGGTTTCACGCCGCATGCGCTGGCGGCGCGGCGGCCCGGCATCGTCTACGTGTCGGTGTCGGCGTACGGGCATGCAGGGCCGTGGGCGCAGCGGCGCGGGTTCGACAGCCTCGTGCAGTCGGCGAGCGGCATCGCATGGCACGAGCAGCAGGCCGCGCAGGCGAGCGGGCCGCGCCATCTGCCGTGCCAGGCGCTCGATCATGCAACGGGGTATCTCGCGGCGTTCGGCGCGATGATCGCGCTCGCCCGGCGGGCGCGCGAAGGGGGAAGCTGGCACGTGCGGATGTCGCTCGCGCAGACGGGGCGCTGGCTGCAGTCGTTCGGCGCGGTGCCGGACGGGCTGCAGGCGCCCGATCTCGCGCTGGCCGACGTGCGCGACCGGATCGACCGCATCGCGTCGCCGTTCGGCGCGCTCGATACCGTGCGGCCGGCCGAGCGGTTGTCGGCGACGCCGCCGTCGTTCGCGCGGCCGCCCGTGCCGCTCGGCACCGACGACGCGCGCTGGCTGTGAGGGGAGGCGGCGCGGCTCGCGTTACTTGCGTAGCTCGACGACGAAATCGTAGTAGTCGTTGCGGCAGTAGGTATCGGTCAGTTCGATCGCGCGCTGGTCGGACGTATAGCCGATCCGCGTGATCAGCAGCAGGGCGTCGTGGGGGGCGATGCCCATCTGCTCGGCGATCTCGTCGGTCGCGTTCACCGCGCGGAAATGCTGCAGCGCGCGCACGATCGGTGTGCCGCGCGCTTCGAGATAGCTGTACAGCGAACCGGCGATTGCCTGCGGATCGGGAATCAGCGTCGCGGGGAACGTCGAGTTCTCGACGGCCATCACGATGCCGTCGGCGAGACGCAGGCGTTTCAGGCGCGTAACCGATGCGGCCGGCGACAGGCCGAGCT
Organism: Burkholderia sp. E168m15; assembly: GCF_016586105.1. Taxonomy (NCBI): domain Bacteria; kingdom Pseudomonadati; phylum Pseudomonadota; class Betaproteobacteria; order Burkholderiales; family Burkholderiaceae; genus Burkholderia; species Burkholderia sp. E168m15. The sequence goes on along the minus strand of NZ_BCPO01000076.1, from coordinate 1,725 downwards.
GGATCACTTCGTCGCGGTTGGCGGGCTGGATTTCGCGCGCGAGCCACTGCGAGCTCGGCTTGAAACCGCGGCGCTCGAGCATCTCGCTGAAGCTCGACAGCCGCGACAGCGGGTCCTCGTAGCGCGGCTGGATGAAGTTGCCCGCGCCTTGCGTACGGCGGATCAGGCCTTGCTCGACGAGCAGCGCAATCGCCTTGCGCGCGGTGATGCGCGACACGCCGAGCGCTTCGGACAACACACGCTCGGAAGGCAGCGCTTCGCCGGCCGTCCAGCGGTTGTCGTGGATCGCATCGCCGAGCTTGCGGGCGAGCTGCAGGTAGAGCGGCGTATCGTTGTCGGGGTCGGGGCGCAGGTCCTGCCAGCGGTCGTCCGTGGGTGCCTTCATACAATGGGTATCGATCAGGTTGCGGCCATTCTAAGTCATCATGCCGCGCCGTTATAGCCGGTTTTTGCCGCGTAATAGGCCGGGGGCGCACCGATTGACTACACTGATGCGTCGTATCCGATGCTTCGGCCGCGATGGGCGGCCACGAATCCGCGACGAGGACACGCATGACAGACACGATCGCCACGGTCGTCTTGCCGAACGGCGAGACGATTCCGAAGCTGGGCCTGGGCACCTGGGAAATGGGCGAGCGGCCGGCGCGGCGCGCGGACGAGATCGCCGCGCTGCGCGAAGGCATCGAACTCGGGATGACGCTGGTCGATACAGCCGAGATGTACGGCGACGGTGCGACCGAGGAACTCGTCGGCGACGCGCTCGCCGGCTTGCGCGACGACGTGTTCCTCGTCAGCAAGGTCTACCCGCACCATGCGAGCCGGCGTGGCGTCGTCGCCGCGTGCGACGCGAGCCTCAAGCGCCTGCGTACCGATCGCCTCGATCTATACCTGCTGCACTGGCGCGGTTCGGTGCCGCTCGCGGAAACGGTCGAGGGCTTCGACGCGTTGCAGCGCGCGGGCAAGATCCGCCACTGGGGCGTGAGCAACTTCGATACGGCCGACATGGCCGAACTCGTCGACGAGGCGGGCGGCGGTGCGTGCGCAACCAACCAGATTCTCTACAACATCGCGCGACGCGGCCCGGAATTCGACCTGCTGCCGTGGCTGGCCGACCATCGTATTCCGGCGATGGCGTACAGCCCGGTCGATCACGGGCGGCTGCCGAAACGCTCGCCGCTCGACGAGATCGCGCGGCTGCGCGGCGTGTCGGTGATGCGCGTCGCGCTGGCGTGGGTGCTCGCGCAGCCGGGCGTATTCGCGATTCCGAAGGCGTCGCGGATCGAACACGTGCGCGACAACCGCGCCGCGCTCGATGTCGTGTTCAGCGATGACGAGCGCGCGCAGCTTGACGCATATTTCCGTCCGCCGCGCAGCAAGCGCGCGCTCGAGATGCTCTGACCGACTTCGGCCGGGCAACGCGTCGGGTCAGTGGTTGCCGCCGGACGATCCGCCGTTGCCGTGACCGCCGCCATTGCCGTTGCCGGTGCCATGGCCGTTGCCGACGCCGTTGGCACCGCCGTTGCCGGCGCCGCCGCTGCCATTGCCGTTACCGTTGCCGCCGCCATTGCCGTGGCCGCCGGTGCCGTTGGCGCCGCCGCTCCCGCCGCCGTTACCCGCGCCTCCACCGCCGTTACCGTTGCTGCCGCCGGCATTGCCACTGTTGCCGCCATTGCCACGGCCGTTGCCGACGCCGTTGGCGCCGCCATTGCCGGCTCCGCCACTGCC
>NZ_BCPO01000075.1:0-87792 GCF_016586105.1 Burkholderia sp. E168m15 | reverse complement strand
CCTGAAGTACCGCCCCCGGAAGTACCGCCACCGGAAGTACCGCCACCGGAAGTACCGCCCCCGGAAGTACCGCCACCGGAAGTACCGCCGCCCGAAGTACCGCCACCCGAAGTACCGCCACCCGAGGTGCCTCCACCCGAAGTGCCTCCACCTGAAGTACCACCACCTGAAGTACCACCACCCGAAGTGCCGCTACCCGAGGTGCCGCCACCTGAGCCACCGTTGCCGGACGCATTGCCTCCCCGACCCGTGCCGCTCGTACTGCCTGAGGTACCGCCTGTCGTTCCGCCGACGCCTGCAGGTCCGACGGCGCCGTTCCCGTTGTTTCCGCCGCTACCGTTCCCGTTCCCACCACCGTTTCCACTGCCGTTGCCGTTGCCGTTGCCGCTGCCACTGCCACCCGCACCGGCACCGCCATTACCGACGCCCCGGCCGGCATAAACGTGCACCGCGCATGCAGCCGGATTGGCGGCGCACGGCGATGCGTTCTCGACCAGCGTCATGATGGTGTCCGCGCTGGCATTTGCGTCGGACGCGGAGTCAGGTGTGGTGTTCTGTGCGACGGCATACGAGCAGCAGCACGCCAAAGCGGCCGCGGCCAGCAAGGTTGCACGAGGGCGCCGTCCCGCCGTGCGGAACGGTTGTTTCGTCTTATGCATCATGGCCTCCCCATGCGCGCGATGCCTCGTTGCCGCGCGACTATTCACGTGTGGTGCAGGGGGGCTTAAAAGATTCGTTGTCCTATCGTCAGCCGATGGCCTCCGGGCCAGCGCTTGACGCTGGCCGCGAACGCGGATCGGCACGCGGGCCCGCCGTGCGCATCCCACTCTGCGAGATTCGTGCCATCGGCCGCGCGGGCCCGTGGCGCAAGGCGGGCGCAGTCGCGTGACCACGCATGCAACGTCGTCGGGAAGGGTTTTGTTTCCGGAATGAAACGTCGGGGCGTCGTTCAGCGCGCCGGCGCGTCGGCCGCGCGTTGCCAGCGGTGGAACAGGATCGACGCGATCCAGCAGACGAGGAACAGCGCGACGATGCCATAGCCGATCGAGCCGAAGCGGTCGCCGAGCGCATCGAGCGTGTCGCGCACGGGGCCCGTCAGCGACAGCTTGTCGGCCAGCAGGCCGGCCGCTTCGATCCCGCCGATCGCCAGCGCGACGGCCGCCGACACGAATGTGATGCTCGCGTTGTAGAGCAGCTTGCGCTGCGGATCGTCCATCGCCCAGCCGTACGCGTGAATCATCAGCACGTTGTCGGTCGAGTCGATCAGCGTCATGCCGGCGGTGAAAAGCGCGGGAAACAGCATGACCGTATAGATCGGCAGCCCCTGGCTCGCCTGCGCGGCGGCAATCGCGAGCAGGCCGATTTCGGTTGCAGTATCGAAACCGAGCCCGAACAGCACGCCGACCGGATACATGTGCCAGCTCTTCGACACGAACCGGAACAACGGCCGTAGCAACCGCGAGACGAGGCCGGCGGGACGATGATCGTGCGCGCCGTCGTGCGTGTGCCCGGACGCGCCGCGATAGCGTCGCCACACGTCGCGCAGGATCATCAGGTTCACGCACGCGAGCACCAGCAGGAAAGTGGCCGACACCGCCGTGCCGATCGTGCCGCCGATGTCGCGGAACGCATCGAACCGGTCGCGCAACGCGAACGCGGTCAGCGCGATGCCGAGCGTCGCGGCGATCACGATCGTCGAATGGCCGAGCGAGAAAAACAGGCCGACGCTCACCGGACGCTGGCCGTCTTGCATCAGCTTGCGCGTCGCGACGTCGATCGCGGCGATGTGATCCGCGTCGACCGCATGACGCAGCCCGAGCCCGTACGCGATTGCCGCGGTGCCGAACAGCAGCGGATGATCGTGCAGCACGGCGAGCGCCCACAGCCAGACGGCGACGTTCGCGGCGATCAGGCCGGCATAGAGGGTCAGCAGGCGGCGCAGGGCAGGGGTGGGCGGCATCGGGCGGGTTCCATCTGACGAATCGCCATCCATTGTGGCACGCTAAAAAAAGCTCGGCGCGCCGATCAAAAAGCCACGAACGCGATGCGCGCCGAAAGAAAAAAGCCCGTCCGGAACGAACCGGACGGGCTTTGCGCGCATGCGCCAGCGCGCGAGCGAGCGGTGCTTATTTCACTTTCGCGTTGATCACGGCTTCCGACACGTTCGCCGGCGTTTCCGCGTAATGCTTGAACTCCATCGTGTACGTCGCACGACCTTGCGTGGCCGAGCGCAGCGACGTCGAATAGCCGAACATCTCCGCGAGCGGCACCTCGGCACGTACCAGCTTGCCGCCACCGCCCGCGATGTCCTCCATCCCCTGCACGATGCCGCGCCGGCTCGACAGGTCGCCCATCACGTTGCCCATGAAGTCCTCGGGCGTCTCGACCTCGACGGCCATCATCGGCTCGAGCAGCACCGGCTTCGCCTTTCGCATCGCTTCCTTGAACGCCATCGAGCCGGCCATCCGGAACGCGTTTTCGTTCGAGTCGACGTCGTGGTACGAACCGAACGTCAGATGCACCTTCACGTCGACGACCGGGTAGCCCGCGAGCACGCCGCTCTTCAGCGTCTCGGTGATGCCCTTGTCGACGGCCGGGATGAACTCGCGCGGAATCACGCCGCCCTTGATCTCGTCGAGGAACTCGTAGCCCTTGCCGGGGTTCGGCTCCAGCGTGATCACCGCATGACCGTACTGGCCGCGCCCGCCCGACTGCTTGACGAACTTGCCCTCGACGTCGGCCGCCGTCGTGCGCACCGTTTCGCGATACGCGACCTGCGGCTTGCCGACCGTCGCCTCGACGCCGAACTCGCGCTTCATCCGGTCGACCAGGATTTCGAGGTGGAGCTCGCCCATCCCCGAAATGATGGTCTGGCCGGACTCTTCGTCGGTCTGCACGCGGAACGACGGATCTTCCTGCGCGAGACGGTTCAGCGCGAGGCCCATCTTTTCCTGGTCGGCCTTCGTCTTCGGCTCGACGGCCTGCGAGATCACCGGTTCCGGGAATTCCATCTTCTCGAGGATGATCGGCTTCTGCGGATCGCACAGCGTGTCGCCCGTCGTCGCTTCCTTCAGGCCGACGGCCGCCGCGATGTCGCCCGCGCGCACTTCCTTGATTTCCTTGCGCTCGTTCGCGTGCATCTGCAGGATCCGGCCGAGCCGCTCCTTCTTGTCCTTCGTCGCGTTGAGCACGGTATCGCCCGACTCGACGACGCCCGAATACACGCGGAAGAAGATCAGCTGGCCGACGAACGGGTCGGTCATGATCTTGAATGCGAGCGACGAGAACGGCTCGTCATCGCTCGGATGACGTTCCGCCGGCTTTTCCGGATCGGCGAAGTCGTGGCCGAGGATCGCGGGCACGTCGACCGGCGACGGCAGGTAGTCGATCACCGCGTCGAGCATCGCCTGCACGCCCTTGTTCTTGAACGCGCTGCCGCACAGCATCGGCACGATCTCGTTCGCGATCGTGCGCTGGCGCAGCGCGGCCTTGATCTCGTCCTCGGTCAGCGATTCATGGTCGTGCAGATACTTCTCGAGCAGTTCCTCGCTCGCTTCGGCGGCGGCCTCGACCATCTTCTCGCGCCATTCGTGCGCGAGCTCGACGAGGTTCGCGGGGATGTCCTCGTACGTGAACTTCACGCCCTGGCTTTCGTCGTCCCACACGATCGCCTTCATCTTCACCAGATCGACGACGCCCTGGAAATGGTCTTCGGCGCCAATCGGAATCTGGATCGGCACGGCGACGCCCTTCAGGCGCTCGCCGATCTGCTTCTGCACGCGGAAGAAGTCGGCGCCGATCCGGTCCATCTTGTTGACGAACGCGATGCGCGGCACCTTGTACTTGTTGGCCTGGCGCCACACGGTTTCCGATTGCGGCTGCACGCCGCCGACCGAGTCGTAGACCATGCACGCGCCATCGAGCACGCGCATCGAGCGCTCGACTTCGATCGTGAAGTCGACGTGCCCGGGCGTGTCGATGATGTTGATCCGGTGCTCCGGATAGTTGCCGGCCATGCCCTTCCAGAAGGCCGTGGTCGCCGCCGACGTGATCGTGATGCCGCGTTCCTGCTCCTGCTCCATCCAGTCCATCGTGGCCGCGCCGTCGTGCACTTCACCGATCTTGTGGCTCACACCGGTGTAAAACAGGATGCGCTCGGTCGTCGTGGTCTTGCCGGCATCGATGTGAGCGCTGATCCCGATATTTCGATAGCGCTCGATGGGGGTTTTGCGGGGCACGTGAACCTCCTGGTGGTTCGGATCGTAAGCGGGCCGGCTGATTGGATGCCGGCCCGGGCTGGAACTAGCGAGATTTAAAGGATAGCGCTTGTCCGTGGCTTTTGCAGATGCGGGCAGCGGGTGCCGAATCAAGGCGGGCGCCGCGGGCGGACGAAAAAAAACCGGCGCCCGACAGGAAATGACGGGCGGCCGGCTGTTCGGTCGGGGCGCGGCGCGATGCCGCCGCGCGGACCGTTGCGGTTACTGAGCCCGCGGCAGGCCGTCGAGCTTCATGCCGGGCTTGATGCCCTTCGCGGCGAACCAGCCCTTGCTCATTTCGAGCGCATAGACGCCGTTGTTGCGCGGGCAGTGGTTGTCGGTCGTCTCGGCCTTCATCTCGTCGATGTCGGTGATCGTGCCATCCGCGCGGATGAACGCGATCGACAGCGGAATCAGCGTGTTCTTCATCCAGAAGCAGTGCACGGCGTTCTCGTTGAAGACGAACAGCATGCCTTCGTTCGGCGCGAGCTGCGAACGGTACATCAGCCCCTGTTCGCGGTCGGCGTCGTTCGCGGCGACGGCCGCGTCGATCACGTACATGCCGGCGCGCAGCTTCACGCGCGGGAACTCGCTCGGCTGCTTGGCGCCGGGCGGCACTTGCGCGCTGGCGGCCTGCATGCCGAGTGCGAAGACGGCGAGCGCGGCGGGAAACACGGCGGCGCGCGCAAGGCGGCCGAGCGACGGGCGCAGGGAGAATGACACAGCATGGCTCCTGTCTGGAAAACGAGACCCGCATGGTACGCGATGCGCGCCGGCGGGCACAAAAAAGAAAAAGGCAGATCGCCTTGCGGTGATCTGCCTTTCAACGCCGTAAGAACGGCAAGACTGCGTGTTCTTGACTGCGTTATTACAGCCAGCTTACTTAGTTCGAAGCAGCTGCCGGTGCTGCTGCGTCGCTTGCTGCAGCCTTCTTCGATGCCTTGTGGTGCTTCTTGGCAGCGTGGTGCTTCTTGGCAGCGTGCTTAGCCGGTGCCGAAGCAGCTTCTGCTGCTGCCGGAGCAGCTTCCGGAGCCGAAGCTTGTGCGAAAGCAGCCGTTGCGAAGAGGCCAGCGACCAGAGCGGCGATCAGTTTGTTCATGTTGTGTTCCTCAGCTTTAGTTAATTAACCAAATGACCCGGCAATAGGAGTCATGTCGTCTAACGGTGCCATCCACCTTTCGGTTGACAGACGCTTCGAGAAATTTCTCTTTGCGCTGCGGGCGCCGAATCGTATTCGAATAAAACGTCGCTTTCGTGACGCAAACACGGGTTCGGCTGCCAATGCCGGATAGCTAAGGTTGGCATCTGCGTGGTTTAACGCACGATCTCCGCAGGCGGTTGACGAAAAAGATGACGAAAAATGCGCGCGTCCCGGCTTCGTCATCCGACGGGCGCGAAACCGTCCCACGGCGCGCGCGGCGGCAGCGCGATCGTTTCGCCCGGTGCAATGCCGAGCGCGAATATGTCCAGCGCGCCGATGCCGACGCGCACCAGGCGCAACGTGGGGAAGCCGACGGCCGCCGTCATCCGGCGCACCTGCCGGTTCTTGCCCTCGGTGATCGCGAGCTCGATCCACGTGGTCGGGATCGCGGCGCGGTAGCGGATCGGCGGATTGCGCGGCCACAGCGTGTCGGGCGGCTCGATGAATTCGGCGCGGCACGGGCGCGTCACGTAGTCGCCGAGGTCGACGCCGCGGGCGAGCGCCTTCAGGTCGGCCGGCCCCGGCGCGCCGTCGACCTGCGCCCAGTAGCGCTTCACCAGCTTGTGGCGCGGCTCCGCGATGCGGGCCTGCAGCCCGCCGTCGTCGGTGAGCAGCAGCAGCCCCTCGCTGTCCGCGTCGAGCCGGCCGGCCGCATAGACACCGGGCGTTTTGACCCAGTCGCCGAGCGACGGCCGCGTCTCGTGCGCGGAAAACTGGCAAATCGTGCCGAACGGCTTGTTGAGGGCGATCAGGTTCATGGCGGGGCGTCTGCCCGGCGCCCCGCGCGGAGCGGGGGGCGGGCGGTCTATGGCAAATGGCGGAATCTTAATGCATAATACGGAACGGCAAGTCCTCTGTCTTATATAAGACATAAGTGAGGTCTTGATACGCAGTGCCGCGGTTCACGCCGAAGTGCCCGGTTGGGGCGCTAGAATAGCGGCTCGCTGTTGTCGTCACGGGGTGGCCATGCCGCGCCCCCGCCGCGCGCGCAGCTTCGACCAGCATCACCTGCTCAGCCACGTCACTGGAGTCGATCATGCCGTATCAGCACATCAAGGTTCCGGAGGGCGGTGACAAGATCACCGTCAACAAGGACTTCTCGCTCAACGTTTCCGATCAGCCGATCATTCCCTATATCGAAGGCGACGGTACGGGCTTCGATATCACGCCGGTCATGATCAAGGTCGTCGATGCGGCGGTCGCGCATGCGTACAAGGGCAAGCGCAAGATCCACTGGATGGAGATCTTCGCGGGCGAGAAGGCGACCAAGGTGTACGGTCCGGACGTGTGGCTGCCGGACGAAACGCTGCAGGTCCTGAAGGAATACGTGGTGTCGATCAAGGGGCCGCTCACGACCCCGGTCGGCGGCGGCATCCGTTCGCTGAACGTCGCGCTGCGCCAGGAGCTCGATCTGTACGTGTGCCTGCGCCCGGTCCAGTACTTCAAGGGCGTGCCGTCGCCGGTGCGTGAGCCGCAGAAGATCGACATGGTGATCTTCCGCGAGAACTCGGAAGACATCTACGCGGGCATCGAATGGGCCGCGGGCTCCGAGCAGGCGAAGAAGGTGATCAAGTTCCTGCAGGACGAGATGGGCGTGAAGAAAATCCGCTTCCCGGAAACTTCCGGGATCGGCGTCAAGCCCGTGTCGACCGAAGGCACCGAGCGTCTCGTGCGCAAGGCGATCCAGTACGCGATCGACAACGATCGCAAGTCGGTCACGCTGGTGCACAAGGGCAACATCATGAAGTTCACGGAAGGCCTGTTCCGTGACGCCGGCTACGCGCTCGCGCAGAAGGAATTCGGCGGCGAGTTGATCGACGGCGGCCCGTGGATGCGCGTGAAGAACCCGAAGACGGGCAACGAGATCGTGATCAAGGATTCGATCGCCGATGCCTTCCTGCAGCAGATCCTGCTGCGCCCGGCCGAATACGACGTGATCGCGACGCTGAACCTGAACGGCGACTACATCTCCGACGCGCTGGCCGCGCAGGTCGGCGGCATCGGGATCGCGCCTGGCGCGAACCTGTCGGATTCGGTCGCGATGTTCGAGGCGACGCACGGCACGGCGCCGAAGTACGCGGGCAAGGATTACGTGAACCCCGGTTCCGAGATCCTGTCGGCGGAAATGATGCTGCGCCACCTCGGCTGGACGGAAGCAGCCGACACGATCATCGCCGCGATGGAGAAGTCGATTCTGCAGAAGCGCGTCACGTACGACTTCGCGCGCCTGATGGAAGGCGCGACGCAGGTGTCGTGCTCCGGCTTCGGCGAAGTGCTGATCGAGAACATGTAAGACCCCTTCCGGGGTGGGCCGGCACGGTGCCGGCCGCCCCGGCGCTGACTGCCGGCGCCGGAGCGTTTCGTGGATGGCAGGTTTGTTGGCAGGGTGGCCCGGCTTGCGGGCCGCGGCGCCGCGAAGCGGCCCGCATGCCCTGCAAGGTAGACCATGACGGCCCTCGCAACACCACCGCCCGGCTGAGCCGGCGCCCCTTTCGCGATCGACCCGGTCGCTCCCCGCCGGTTACCGCCGGCGCTCCTCAGTCCCTCAATCACGTAGCAATGCTTTGACCACCATGTCCACTTCGCCCAAGATCATCTACACCCTCACCGACGAAGCGCCGGCGCTCGCGACCTACTCGCTGCTGCCGATCGTCAAGGCCTTCACGCGTTCGTCCGGCGTCGCCGTCGAAACGCGCGACATCTCGCTCGCCGGCCGCATCATCGCGGCATTCGCAGACGTCCTGCCGTCGGAGCAGAAGGGTTCCGACGATCTGGCCGAGCTGGGCCAGCTCACGCTGAAGCCGGAAGCGAACATCATCAAGCTGCCGAACATCAGCGCATCGGTGCCGCAGCTGAAGGCCGCGATCGCCGAACTGCAGGCGCAGGGCTACGCGCTGCCGGCCTATCCGGAAGATCCGTCGACGGACGAAGAAAAGGCCGTCAAGGCGCGTTACGACAAGATCAAGGGCAGCGCGGTGAACCCGGTGCTGCGCGAAGGCAACTCCGACCGCCGCGCGCCGCTGTCGGTCAAGAACTACGCACGCAAGCATCCGCACAAGATGGGCGCGTGGAAGGCCACGTCGAAGGCGCACGTCGCGCACATGACCGAAGGTGACTTCTACGGCAGCGAGAAGTCGGCGCTGATCGCCGATGCCGGCAGCGTGAAGATCGAACTCACGACGACCGACGGCGCGAAGAAGGTGCTGAAGGAAAAGACGGCCGTGAAGGCCGGTGAAGTGATCGACGCATCGGTGATGAGCCGCAATGCGCTGCGCAGCTTCATCGAAGCGCAGATCGCCGACGCGAAGGCGCAGGACGTGCTGTTCTCGGTGCACCTGAAGGCGACCATGATGAAGGTCTCGGACCCGATCCTGTTCGGTCACTTCGTGTCGGTGTTCTACCGCGACGCGCTCGCGAAGCACGCGGACGTGCTGGCGAAGGCCGGCTTCAACCCGAACAACGGGATCGGCGACCTGTACGCGCGCCTGAAGGACCTGCCGGCCGACACGCGCGAAGCGATCGAAGCCGACGTCAAGGCCGAGTACGCGGTGCGTCCGCGCCTCGCGATGGTCAACTCGGACAAGGGCATCACGAACCTGCACGTGCCGAGCGACGTGATCGTCGACGCATCGATGCCGGCGATGATCCGCGATTCGGGCGGCATGTGGGGCCCGGACGGTCAGCTGTACGACGCGAAGGCCGTGATTCCGGACCGCTGCTACGCGGGCGTCTACCAGGCCGTGATCGAGGACTGCAAGCAGCACGGCGCGTTCGATCCGGTCACGATGGGCAGCGTGCCGAACGTCGGCCTGATGGCGCAGGCGGCCGAGGAATACGGTTCGCACGACAAGACGTTCCAGATCCCGGCGGACGGCGTCGTGCGCGTCATCGACGAAGCCGGCAACGTGCTGCTCGAGCACGCGGTCGAGTCGGGCGACATCTGGCGCATGTGCCAGACGAAGGACGCACCGGTGCAGGACTGGGTCAAGCTCGCGGTCAACCGTGCCCGCGCGACCGGCGCTCCGGCCGTGTTCTGGCTCGATCCGGCGCGCGCGCACGATGCGCAGATCATCGCGAAGGTCGAACGCTACCTGAAGGATCACGACACGAACGGCCTCGACATCCGGATCATGACGCCGGTCGACGCCACGCGTTTCTCGCTCGAGCGCATCCGCGCGGGCAAGGACACGATTTCGGTCACCGGCAACGTGCTGCGCGACTACCTGACCGACCTGTTCCCGATCATGGAACTCGGCACCAGCGCGAAGATGCTGTCGATCGTGCCGCTGATGGCCGGCGGCGGGATGTTCGAAACGGGTGCGGGCGGTTCCGCGCCGAAGCACGTGCAGCAGTTCGTCGAGGAAGGCTTCCTGCGCTGGGATTCGCTCGGCGAATTCCTCGCGCTGGCCGCGTCGCTCGAACACCTCGGCAACGCTTATCAAAACCCGAAGGCGCTCGTGCTCGCGAAGACGCTCGACCAGGCGACCGGCAAGTTCCTGGACGAGAACAAGTCGCCGGCGCGCAAGGTGGGTGGTCTCGACAACCGCGGCAGCCACTTCTACCTGTGCCTGTACTGGGCGCAGGCGCTGGCCGAGCAGACCGAGGACGCCGCGCTGAAGGCGCAGTTCGAAGGCGTGGCGAAGACGCTGTCCGACAACGAAGCGCGCATCCTGGAAGAACTGGCGGCCGCGCAAGGCAAGCCGCAGGCGATCGGCGGCTACTACCGTCCGAACGTCGAGCTGACGAGCCAGGCCATGCGCCCGAGCGCGACGCTGAACGGCATCGTCGACGCGCTCGCCTGACGCCGGCCGCGCCAGCGCGCGAGCCCGTGCATGTGCCGGCGCGGCGGGTTGAACCGTTCGCCGCCCGGCACACAAGAAAAACGCCCCGGTCGCCCGGGGCGTTTGTCGTTGCAGGCTTGCCATTCAGACGTGAACGATTTCCCATTCGGCGATTTCGTCCGGCACTTCGAGCGTGGCCGTGTCCAGTTCGGACGGTTGCGCGCAGTCGCCGCGGGAGATGCGGTCGGCCGCGACTTCCGGGCACGAGAACGCGCCGAGCGAGGCGTTGCCGAACGTCGCTTCCCAGCCGCCGTTTGCCGGCAGGATGTAGAACGACCCGAGCGCTGAACCAAAGCGAAATCCCTTCATTTCCGTTCTCCCTTTCTGATCACGAGCGATTCTGTTGTGCCGCCTGCCGGCTCGGCCGGCTGTGGCCCGACTGGCTGCTTGCGCCGGGTTCCGTGTCGAACGTCGTGGCGAAGCGTCAGTGCATGGAACAAAGTCTACGTCCGCGCCCCGCTCGGATGGTGCAGGTAGAACGTCTTCTCGAAACAAAAATTCTTTTTTAAAAACAATAATTTATTTGCGTCGTTTTGTATTGCGGAAAGTTTTTCGGCATCGCGAAACGGCGAATTTGTGCCGTGCACCACGAATTTTTATAACGCAGTGACTTGTTCCGCATCGTGAAAAATTGGCGGGTTTGCGGACCATCGGGGCCGCGAGCGCGTATGCCAGGGCGGGGCGGAAGGTGGAAATCTCGTTTGCTGGCCGGCGCAAAGGGCCGGCAGGTGAGTAACGATGGTTGCCGAGACGCCGCCCGGCGACGCTTGCCGCGGCGTATCGCCGCCCGCGGGGGCGGCGGCGTTTTTCGATCCGGCCCTGCGGTTATGATGACGCGACCGTCGCGGCTGTCGCGCGGCGCTGCATGAACAACGAGGATCGATTGATGAGACGGAGAACCTTCCTGTCGCGCGCCATCGGCGTCGCGGCCGCGTCGCTGTTCGCGCGCACCGCGTCGGCGCAGCATGCCGGTCACGCGGGCATGGCCGGCATGGATTCGATGGACGACATGCCGGGCATGTCGGGTATGTCAGGGATGTCGGCGCACGCGCAGCACGGCCAGCCCGCGCCGGCCGCGCTCGCGGCCGCCGACGCGCTGCCGGCCGGCGCGCCGCTCGCGACGTTGCGCACGCTCGCCAACGAAAGCCGTGAGCCCGGCACGTTCCGGGCCACGCTGGTCGCTCAACCGGTGGCGCGACCGCTGCTGCGCGGCGCGCGGCCGACGACGTTCTGGCAGTTCGGTACCGGTACGCAAGGCCCCGTGGTCGGCCCACTGATCGACGTGCGCGAGGGCGATACGGTCGAGATCCGGTTCGTGAACAAGCTGCCGCAGCCGTCGACGATCCACTGGCACGGCCTGCCCGTGCCGCCGGACCAGGACGGCAATCCGTCCGATCCCGTCGCGCCCGGCGCGTCGCGCGTGTATCGCTTCACGCTGCCGAAGGGCAGCGCCGGGACTTACTGGTACCACCCGCATCCGCACATGATGACCGCCGAGCAGGTGTTCCGCGGGCTGGCCGGCCCGTTCGTCGTGCGCGCCGCGGACGATCCGCTAGCCGGCTGGCCCGAGCGTCACCTGTTCGTGTCGGACCTGAAGCTTGCACGCGACGGCACGATTGCGCCGAACGACATGATGGACTGGATGAACGGCCGGGAAGGTCAATTCGTCCTGGTCAACGGCGCGCGCCGGCCGCGCATCGACGTCGCGAGCGACGAGCGCTGGCGTGTCTGGAATGCATGCAGCGCGCGCTACCTGCGCATCGCGTTCGACGACGGCCGCGTGTTCGAGCACGCAGGCACCGACGGCGGATTGTTCGGCACGGCGCGGCGCGTGACGTCGCTGCTGATCGCGCCGGGCGAGCGCGCGGAGTTGCTGGTGCGCGCCGGCGACCGCGCGTCGCGCGCGGTGCTGCAGGCGGCCGAGTACGACCGCCGCAAGATGGCGATGTCGCACGACGACGGCCACGGCAGCCTGCCGCCCGATCCGGCGCTGGCGCTGGCCGATGTCGCGTTTGCGCCCGCCGAGGCCCGTGTGCTGCCTGCCACGCTGCGCGCGGTGCCGCCGCTCGGCGAACCGGTCGCGCACAAGACGGTCGCGTTCGGCGAGGAAATGGACATGGACGCGATGATGAAGGGCGCGGCGCACGGCCGCCCGGCAGGCATGCGCTTCACGATCAACGGCGACACCTACGCGCCGCACCGCGCGACGCTGACGAGCCGCCGCGGCGACGTCGAGCGCTGGGAGATCCGCAATACGACGGACATGGACCACCCATTCCACCTGCACGGCACGCAGTTCCAGGTGATCGAGCGGGCATCGGCCGGTTCGCGCACGAGCGAGCCGTTCCGCGCGTGGCGCGATACCGTGAACGTGCGCAGCGGTGAAACCGTGTCGCTGCTCGTCACGCAAGACATGCCCGGCGAGCGCATGTTTCATTGCCACATTCTCGAACACGAGGATCTCGGCATGATGGGTACGCTGAAGGTCGTGTAACGAAGCCGCGGATATGTTTCACATGCGGATTCGATATCCGATCTGCATGCGTGACAAGACAATGTGTGTTCAATTATCGGGATTGAACGAAAAGGCCGGCCAATCGATTATCGATTGGCCGGCCACAAAAAAAAGAAACCCGGCGCTGTGCGCCGGGTTTCTTCGTCCGATATCCGATGCCTTATGCGGCTTGGATGTTCGACGCTTGCTTGCCCTTCGGTCCTTGAACGACGTCAAAGCTCACCTTCTGGCCTTCCTTCAGCGTTTTGAAGCCATTCATGGTGATAGCCGAGAAGTGCGCAAACAGATCCTCACCGCCCTCGTCGGGAGTGATGAAACCGAAGCCCTTCGCGTCGTTGAACCACTTAACGATACCAGTTGCCATTTTCCTACTTCCCCTGTCACACAGTCGCTGCTACTTACCACGAGCACGCTCGAAAAGCTAAACGACCAAAATACGGCCGTTCCCCCCTCACAAGCTCACCTCGGCCTCTTTCGTTTCGCCAATCGGCGAATTGAAAAAAGTGCCAGCTTGATTGTTGGCGCTCTTTATTGGAGTGTCAAGTGGAATTTTTAGACGTTTAGAGGGTCGTTGTAAAGAACCCATTTTCAGGGTTTTTCCGGCTTTGCTTTGCAGCATGTGGCCAAGCGCGGGGGCTTGAAAAGCCGCATAATCGGCTCATATACCAGGCTCGAGTGACACGCGTTCGAGTCGTCCCGGCTTGTGGGATACTGGATGCGGACACGACGTTCCGGTGAGCTTCCCCCTGACGGTTCGTGTTCCGCGCCATGCGTGAAAGCCGGCACCGCAGCCGGCTTTCGTATGGCGCGAAGACGATCGCGTGTTCCGGGACACCGGGGAGGGCGCCGGCCGGTCGGTCGGGTAATGGCAGGATTGCGGGCCTGTCCGAGTTGTTTAGAATGGGTGTATGGCGATTATCCCGGACAAGCAGGACAGTACCGTCCTGGAACGCAAGCAGCAGAAGCTCAAGCCGCCTTCGATGTACAAGGTGGTGCTGCTCAACGACGACTTCACGCCGATGGAGTTCGTCGTGATGGTGGTCCAGGAGTATTTCAAGAAGGATCGCGAGACGGCCACGCAGATCATGCTGAAGGTCCATCGCGAAGGGCGAGGGGTTTGTGGGGTCTATACGCGGGACATCGCGTCGACCAAGGTTGAGCAAGTCGTTACCCATGCGCGGCAGGCAGGGCATCCGCTGCAGTGCGTGATGGAGGAAGCATGATTGCCCAGGAATTGGAAGTCAGCCTGCACATGGCGTTCATGGAAGCACGCCAGGCGCGCCATGAGTTCATTACGGTCGAGCACCTGCTGCTGGCCCTGCTGGATAATCCGACGGCAGCCGAGGTGTTGCGCGCGTGTGCGGCCAACATTGAGGACTTGCGTCAGAACCTGCGCAATTTCATCCACGACAACACACCTACCGTCCCGGGTACCGACGACGTCGATACCCAGCCGACGCTCGGTTTCCAGCGTGTGATCCAGCGCGCGATCATGCACGTCCAGTCGACGTCGAACGGCAAGAAGGAAGTCACCGGCGCGAACGTGCTGGTCGCGATCTTCGGCGAGAAGGATTCGCATGCCGTGTACTACCTGCAGCAGCAGGGCGTCACGCGTCTCGACGTGGTGAACTTCATTTCGCACGGCATCGCGAAGACGAACAACGGCGAAGCCGCGAAGTCGACCGATGCGAACGCGGAAAGCGAAGACGCGAACGCGCAGAAGGAAACCCCGCTCGCGCAGTTCACGCAGAACCTCAACCAGATGGCGAAGGACGGCCGCATCGATCCGCTGATCGGTCGCGAGCCCGAGGTCGAGCGCGTCGTGCAGGTGCTGTGCCGTCGCCGCAAGAACAACCCGCTGCTCGTCGGCGAAGCCGGCGTCGGCAAGACCGCGATCGCGGAAGGGCTCGCGTATCGCATCACGCGCGGCGAAGTGCCGGACATCCTCGCGAACGCGCAGGTGTACTCGCTCGACATGGGCGCGCTGCTCGCGGGCACCAAGTATCGCGGCGATTTCGAGCAGCGGCTGAAGACGGTGCTGAAGGAGCTCAAGGAGCGCCCGCACGCGATCCTGTTCATCGACGAAATCCATACGCTGATCGGCGCGGGCGCCGCGTCGGGCGGCACGCTCGATGCGTCGAACCTGCTGAAGCCGGCGTTGTCGTCGGGCACGCTCAAGTGCATCGGCGCGACCACGTTCACCGAGTATCGCGGCATCTTCGAGAAGGATGCGGCGCTGTCGCGGCGCTTCCAGAAGGTGGACGTGACGGAGCCGAGCGTCGAGCAGACGGTCGCGATCCTGCGCGGGCTGAAATCGCGCTTCGAGGAGCATCACGGCGTCAAGTATTCGTCGGGCGCCCTGTCGGCCGCGGCCGAGCTGTCGGCGCGCTTCATCACCGACCGTCACCTGCCGGACAAGGCGATCGACGTGATCGACGAGGCGGGCGCCGCGCAGCGCATCCTGCCGAAGTCGAAGCAGAAGAAGACGATCGGCAAGAGCGAGATCGAGGAAATCATCTCGAAGATCGCGCGCGTGCCGGCGCAAAGCGTGTCGCAGGACGATCGCAGCAAGCTGCAGACGCTCGACCGCGACCTGAAGAGCGTCGTGTTCGGCCAGGACCCGGCGATCGATGCGCTCGCGGCGTCGATCAAGATGGCGCGCGCGGGCCTCGGCAAGATGGACAAGCCGATCGGCGCGTTCCTGTTCTCCGGCCCGACGGGTGTCGGCAAGACCGAAGTGGCGCGCCAGCTCGCGTTCACGCTCGGCATCGAGCTGATCCGCTTCGACATGTCTGAATACATGGAGCGTCACGCGGTGAGCCGGCTGATCGGCGCGCCGCCGGGCTACGTCGGGTTCGACCAGGGCGGCCTCCTGACCGAAGCCGTCACGAAGAAGCCGCATTGCGTGCTGCTGCTCGACGAAATCGAGAAGGCGCATCCGGACATCTTCAACGTGCTGCTGCAGGTGATGGACCACGGCACGCTGACGGACAACAACGGCCGCAAGGCGGATTTCCGCAACGTCATCATCATCATGACGACGAACGCGGGCGCCGAGTCGATGCAGAAGGCGACGATCGGCTTCACGACGCGCCGCGAAACCGGCGACGAGATGACCGACATCAAGCGCCTGTTCACGCCGGAGTTCCGCAACCGTCTGGATTCGATCATCAGCTTCCGCTCGCTCGATGAGGAAATCATCATGCGCGTGGTCGACAAGTTCCTGATCCAGCTCGAGGAACAGCTGCACGAGAAGAAGGTCGACGCGCTCTTCACCGACGCGTTGCGCAAGCATCTCGCGAAGCATGGCTTCGACCCGCTGATGGGCGCGCGGCCGATGCAGCGGCTGATCCAGGACACGATCCGGCGCGCGCTGGCCGACGAACTGCTGTTCGGCAAGCTGCTCAACGGCGGCCACGTGACGGTCGACGTCGACGAAAGCGACAAGGTGCAGTTGTCGTTCGACAAGCTGGCGAATCCGCCGCACAAGCCGAACGAAGAGACGGTCGAAGTCGAGTAAGCGATAATTCGTTGTTCATGCGAACGGCGCGGGAAGTTCTCCGCGCCGTTTCGTTTTATCCGGCGCCGGCGGCGCGATGGTGGTGCAGGGGAGTGGTAACGCAGTGACACAACAACAACGGTCGTTCGACGCTATCGTCGCGCGAGAACAAGGGTTGCGCCACGCGCTGACGTCGGGGCAGATGGCGATGATCGCGATCGGCGGCGCGATCGGCACGGGGCTGTTCCTCGGCAGCGGGTTCGCGATCGGGCTCGCCGGCCCGAGCGTGCTGGTGTCCTATGCGATCGGCGCGCTGATCGCGCTGCTGCTGATGGGCGCGCTCGCGGAAATGACCGTCGCGCATCCGACGGCCGGCTCGTTCGGCGCCTATGCCGAGCATTACGTCGGCCCGCTCGCGGGCTTCCTGGTGCGCTACGCGTACTGGTTCGCGGTCGTGTTCGCGATCGGCACCGAGATCAGCGCGATCGCGGTGTTCATGAAGTACTGGTTCCCGGCCGTGCCCGGCTGGTACTGGGTGATCGGCTTCTCGGCGCTGCTGATCGCGGTGAACCTCGCGAGCGTCACGCTGTACGGGACGGTCGAATACGCGTTCTCACTGCTGAAGATCGCGGCGATCGTCGTGTTCATCGTGCTCGGTGCGTATCTCGTGTGGGCGGCGCCGGTCGCGTCAGGCATCGGTTTCGCGAACTACACCGCGCACGGCGGCTTCATGCCGAAGGGGCCGTGGGGTACGTGGGTCGCGGTGATCGTCGCGATCTTCAGCTACATGAGCATCGAAGCGGTCGCGATCGCGGCCGGCGAGGCGCGCGATCCGCAGCACGCGGTCACGCGCGCATTCCGCTCGACCGTGTTCCGGCTCGTGCTGTTCTACCTGCTGACGCTCGCGCTGATGCTCGCGATCGTGCCATGGACGCAGGCCGGCACCGACGAAAGCCCGTTCGTGAAGGTGATGGCCGCGACGCACGTGCCGTATGCGGCCGGCGTGATCAACTTCGTGCTGTTGATCGCGGCGCTGTCGGCGATGAACAGCCAGCTCTACGTGACGACACGCATGATGTTCAGCCTGTCGCGCGCGCGCCTCGCGCCCGCGGTGTTCGGCCGGCTCGGTGCGAACGGCGTGCCGCGGGCGGCGCTGTGGATCTCGACGAGCGGCGTCGCGGTGGCGGCCGTGCTGGTCGCGCTCGCGCCCGACACCGCGTTCACGGTGATGATGGCGATCGCCATGTTCGGCGCGCTGTTCACGTGGCTGATGATCTTCGTCACGCACCTGCGGTTCCGTGCGCGGTATCGCGGCCCCGCGCTCGCGTTCCGGATGTGGGGGCACCCGTTCGGCAGCCTGCTCGGCGCGGGGCTCGTCGCCGCGATCCTGCTGACGACCGCTTTCACGCGCGAATTCCGGATGACGATGGTGGTCGGCGTCGTATTCGTCGTGCTGCTGACGCTCGCCTACGCGCTGCATTACCGGCACCAGCACGCGCGCTGACCGCGCCGGCGCGAGCACTCGCGCCGTTCGTCACACTCGCTAAGGTTCCGTTAAGCGAGCGGCGCCTACATTCGATCCTGTCTGCATGGCGTGCCGATCCGCACCGGCGCGCCGCTTCCTGCAAAAAGGGGTTCGAATGAACACACTGCCCGAAATCACGCTCGCGTTCTGGATCATGAAGATCTGCGCGACGACGCTCGGCGAAACCGGCGGCGATCTGCTGTCGATGACGCTGAACGTCGGCTACGCGGTGAGCTCGATCCTGCTGTTCGGTTTCTTTCTCGTGACGCTGGGCGCACAGCTCAGGACGACGCGCTATCGCCCGGCGATCTACTGGGCCGTGATCGTCGCGACGAGCACGGCCGGCACGACGATGTCCGACTTCATGGATCGCACGCTCGGCCTCGGCTATGCGGCCGGCGCGTCGATCCTCGTCGCGATCCTGCTGGCGATCTTCGCGGTCTGGCGCTTCAGCGGCGAATCGCTGTCGGTCGACCTGATCCGTACGCGCAAGGTCGAACTGCTGTACTGGATCGCGATCCTGTTCTCGAACACGCTCGGCACCGCGCTCGGCGACTTCCTCGCGGACAGCTCGGGGCTCGGCTTCGGCGGCGGCGCACTGCTGATCGGCGGCCTGCTGGCGGCGATCGTGCTCGCGCACTACTTCACGCGAATCTCCGGCGTGCTGCTGTTCTGGGCCGCGTTCGTGCTCACGCGTCCGTTCGGCGCGACGGTCGGCGACCTGCTGACGAAGCCGGTCGCGAAGGGCGGTCTCGCGCTCGGCACGGTCGGCTCGTCGGCCGTACTGCTCGGCGTGCTGGTCGCGATGGTCGTCTATGCAAGCATCGCGCAGGCGCGGCGCCGCGAACCGGCGCCCGCGCGGATCGCGCAACCGGCCGGCAAGTGACGGTGCGTGAAAAGGAAAGGGGCCACTCAGCGTGGCCCCTTTTTTTATGCCGCGTGGCTCAGTGGCGCCCGGTGCTGCCGAAGCCGCCTTCGCCGCGATCGCTCTCGGTGAATTCGTCGACGATGTTGAACTGTGCCTGCACGACCGGCACGATCACGAGCTGCGCGAGGCGCTCGAACGGGTTCAGCACGAACGCGGTCTGGCCGCGATTCCACGTCGAGACCATCAACTGGCCCTGGTAGTCGGAATCGATCAGGCCGACGAGGTTGCCGAGCACGATCCCGTGCTTGTGGCCGAGGCCCGAGCGCGGCAGGATCAGCGCCGCATAGCCGGGGTCCGCAAGGTGGATCGCGAGGCCCGTCGGCACGAGCGTGGTTTCGCCCGGCTGCAGCGTGACCGGTGCGTCGAGGCACGCGCGCAGATCGAGGCCGGCGCTGCCGGTGGTCGCGTAGGCGGGCAGGTAGTCGCGCATGCGCGCGTCGAGAATCTTCAGGTCGAGTTTCATGCGGTCGTCGAATCGGTCGGGAAGGGCGCGGCGGCTATGGCCGCCGCGCGGGATCAGATCAGGCGGTTGTCGGGCAGGCGCTTCGCGATTTCCGCGACGAGCACGTGCGCGAGTTCGTCCTTCGGGGCGCGCGGCAGGCGCGTGAGGCCGGCGGCCTCGAACAGCACGACTTCGTTGTCGTCGCGGCCGAACGTCAGCGGGCCGAGGTTACCGACGAGCAACGGCACGTTCTTGCGCTTGCGCTTCTCGTCGCCATGCACGTCGAGGTCGCCGCTTTCGGCCGCGAAGCCGACGCAGAATGGCGCATCGGGCAGCGCCGCGACCGACGCGAGGATGTCGGGATTCTCGACGAACGCGAGCGCCGGCATCTTGCGGTCGGCCGTCTTCTTCATCTTGTGCTCGGCCGGCTGGTCGACGCGCCAGTCGGCGACCGCGGCCACTGCGATGAAGATGTCGGCTTCGGCCACTGCATGCATCACCGCGTCGTACATCTGCTGCGCGGTCTGCACGTCCTGGCGGTACACGCCCCACGGCGTGTCGAGCGCGACCGGCCCGGCGACGAGATGCACGTCGGCGCCGGCCTGTTGCGCGGCGCGCGCGAGCGCGAAACCCATCTTGCCGCTGGAGCGGTTCGTCAGGCCGCGTACCGGGTCGAGCGGTTCGAAGGTCGGCCCGGCCGTGATCAGCACGCGGCGGTGCGCGAGCACCTTCGGCGCGAAGTGCGCGACGATCGCTTCATAGATCGCCTCGGGCTCGAGCATGCGGCCGTCGCCGACCTCGCCGCACGCCTGCGCGCCCGAATCCGGGCCGAGCACCGATACGCCGTCCGCGCGCAGTTGCGCGGCGTTGCGTTGCGTGGCCGGGTTCTGCCACATCTGGCGGTTCATCGCGGGCACGACGAGCAGCGGACAGTCGCGTGCGACGCACAGCGTCGACAGCAGGTCGTCGGCGAACCCGTGCGCGAGCTTCGCGAGGAAATCCGTCGACGCGGGCGCGATCACGATCGCGTCGGCTTCGCGCGACAGGTCGATGTGCGCCATGTTGTTGTCGATACGCGCGTCCCACTGGCTCGTATAGACGGGCCGGCCCGACAGCGCCTGCATCGTGACGGGCGTGATGAACTGGGTGGCGGCGTCGGTCATCGCGACCTGCACGGTCGCGCCGGCCTTCACGAGCAGCCGCGTGAGTTCGGCGATCTTGTAGCAGGCGATGCCGCCCGTCAGGCCGAGAACGAGGTGTTTTCCTGCAAGTTCTGCGTGTGCCAACTCAGGCCTCCTGGGGGTCAAACGGAACGGCCGGCGCGAAGCCGGCCGTCGACACGGAGTATGCGCGCTCAGCGCGCGCCGCGCACGCGACGCAGCTCGTCGTAGATCAGCAGCACCGCGCCGACCGTGATCGCGGAATCGGCGAGGTTGAATGCCGGGAAGTGCCACGCGCCGAGGTGGAAATCGAGGAAGTCGATCACGTGACCGTAGACGAGCCGGTCGATCACGTTGCCGAGCGCGCCGCCGAGGATCAGCGCGAGCGACACGCTGAACAGCCGCTGGTGGCCGTGGCGCTTCAGCAGGAAGCAGATCACGAGCGTCGCGCCGACGCCGAGCGCGGTGAACGCCCAGCGCTGCCAGCCGCTCGCGGTCGACAGGAAGCCGAATGCGGCGCCGCGGTTGTACACCAGCACGAGGTTGAAGAACGACGTCAGCGCATGCTGCGCGCCGTACGCGAACGTTTTCAGGATCGCGATCTTCGACAGCTGGTCGAACAGGATCACGATCAGCGAAATACCGAGCCAGGGCGCGAGCGCGCCGCTGGCCGGTTTCGACAGGGTCTTCGCCATATTTAAGCAGCGCTCCGGATTTCGCCGTTTTCAAACAGGTTCGAGAAGCAGCGGCCGCACAGCGTCGGGTGCTCGGCGTGCGCGCCGACATCTTCGCGGTAGTGCCAGCAGCGCTCGCACTTCTGGTACTTCGACGCGGCCACGTCGACGCTTTCCTGCGCTTCGTCGTCGACCTTGACGACCGTCGCGGCCGACGTGATCAGCACGAACTTCAGGTCGTCGCCGAGGCTCGTCAGCGCGTCGTAGCGTGCGCCGCTCGCATGCACGGCCACTTCGGCCTGCAGCGACGAACCGATGCGGTTCGCGGTGCGCGCTTCCTCGAGCGCCTTCGTCACGCTGCCGCGCACGTCGCGCAGCAGCGCCCATTTCTCGATCAGCGCGGCCGAGCCGGCGACTTCCGGATACGCATAGTAGGTTTCCGTGAAGATCGTGTCGCTCGCCGGCTGGAACACCTTCCACGCTTCTTCCGCCGTGAACGACAGGAACGGCGCGAGCACGCGCAGCAGCCCGTGCGTCAGGTGATACAGCGCGGTCTGCGCGGAGCGGCGCGCGCGCGAATCGGCGGCGCTCGTGTACAGGCGATCCTTCAGCACGTCGAGGTAGAAGCCGCCGAGGTCTTCCGAGCAGTACGTCTGCAGCTTCGCGACGACCGGGTGGAATTCGTACTTCTCGTAGTGGCCGAGCAGCTCCGTCTGCAGTTGCTGCGAGAACGCGACCGCATAGCGGTCGATCTCGAGCCACTCGTCGACCGGCACCGCGTGCTGCGCGAAGTCGAAATCCGACAGGTTCGCGAGCAGGAAGCGCAGCGTGTTGCGGATGCGGCGATAGCCTTCCGTCACGCGCTTCAGGATTTCCTCGGAAATCGCGAGCTCGCCCGAGTAGTCGGTCGACGCGATCCACAGGCGGATGATCTCCGCGCCGAGGCGGTTCGCGACTTCATGCGGGTCGATGCCGTTGCCGAGCGACTTGCTCATCTTGCGGCCTTCGCCGTCGACCGTGAAGCCGTGCGTGAGCAGGCCCTTGTACGGCGCGCGGCCGTCGATCATCGATGCGGTGAGCAGCGACGAATGGAACCAGCCGCGATGCTGGTCCGAGCCTTCGAGGTACAGGTCGGCCGGGAACTGCAGCTGATCCTTGTGCGAGCCGCGCAGCACGTGCCAGTGCGTCGTGCCCGAGTCGAACCACACGTCGAGCGTGTCGCGGTTCTTTTCGTACAGGTTCGCGTCGTCGCCGATCAGCTCGCGCGGGTCGAGCGATTGCCATGCCTCGATGCCCGACTGTTCGACGCGCTTCGCGACTTCCTCGAGCAGCTCGAGCGTGCGCGGGTGCAGCTCGCCGGTTTCCTTGTGCACGAAGAACGCCATCGGCACGCCCCACTGGCGCTGGCGCGACAGCGTCCAGTCCGGACGGTTCGCGATCATGCTGAACAGGCGCTGCTTGCCCCACGACGGATAGAACGCGGTCGCGTCGACGCCTTCGAGCGCCGTTTCGCGCAGCGTCTTGCCGCCGTCTTGCGGCGTCACGTCCATGCCGGCGAACCACTGCGACGTCGCGCGGTAGATGATCGGCGTCTTGTGGCGCCAGCAGTGCATGTAGCTGTGCGTGTACTTCTCGCTGCGCAGCAGCGAGCCGGCCGCGTTCAGCGCGTCGACGATCTTCGGGTTCGCATCCCAGATCGACAGTCCGCCGAACAGCGGCAGCGATTCGATATAGCGGCCGTCGCCCATCACCGGGTTGATGAAGTCGGAATCGGTCATCCCGTGCGCCTTGCACGACATGAAGTCTTCAATACCGTACGCGGGCGACGAGTGCACGACGCCGGTACCGGTGTCTGTCGTCACGTAGTCGCCGAGGTAGACGGGCGCGGTGCGCTTGTAGCCGGGGTGGGCCGATGCGAGCGGGTGGTGGAAGCGCAGGTTCGCGAGCTTCACGCCGGGCGCGGTCGCGACGACGCGGCCCGTGAGCTTGAAGTCGGTCATGCAGGCTTCGACGCGTTCTTCCGCGATGATCAGCAGCCCGCGCTCGGTGTCGACCAGCGCGTAGATGATTTCCGGATGGAGGTTCAGCGCCTGGTTGGCGGGGATCGTCCACGGCGTGGTGGTCCAGATCACGATGCCGCCCTCGGCGCGCGGCAGTGCCGGCAGGCCGAACGCGTGCGCGGTCTTTTCCGGCTCCGCGAACGCGAACATCACGTCGATCGTCGGGTCGGTGCGGTCCTTGTACTCGACTTCCGCTTCCGCGAGCGCCGAGCCGCAGTCGAAGCACCAGTTCACCGGCTTCAGCCCGCGGTACACGTAGCCCTTCTCGATGATCTTGCCGAGCGCGCGGATTTCTTCCGCCTCGTTCACGAAGTTCATCGTCTTGTACGGGTTGGCCCAGTCGCCGAGCACGCCGAGGCGCTTGAAGCCGACCTTCTGCTTCTCGATCTGCTCGGTCGCGTACGCGCGCGCCTTGCTCATCACTTCGGCCGCCGGCAGCGACTTGCCGAACTGCTTCTCGATCTGGATCTCGATCGGCATCCCGTGGCAATCCCAGCCCGGCACGTACGGCGCGTCGAAGCCGGCCATGTTGCGCGACTTGACGACGATGTCCTTCAGGATCTTGTTCACCGCGTGGCCGAGGTGGATGTCGCCGTTCGCATACGGCGGGCCGTCGTGCAGGATGAACTTCGGCCGGCCCTGGCTGGCCGCGCGGATCTTCTCGTAGATGCCGCGCGCTTCCCACTCCTTGACCCACTGCGGCTCGCGCTTGGGCAGGTCGCCGCGCATCGGGAACGGCGTGTCGAGCAGGTTGACCGGATACTTGGCCTGCGGTTTCGAATCGGCTTTCTTGTTGCTCATGATGGGATCGCTATCTAAATCGGGGGGACGCTCGGGCGTCGTGAATCGGGTAGGCGCGCGCGAGGGCGGCGCGAGGGTGCGGCGCGAGGCGCCGCCGTCCGGATCAGCTAATTCGGTCGGTGGCCGACGTCGCGAAGCCCGTCGCGCGGCTGCCCGGCGCACGGTCGCGTTCGGTGAAGTAGGCGCGTGCATTCGCGACGTCCAGCGCGATCGCGCGCGACAGCGCCTCGAGATCGTCGAATTTCGCCTCGTCGCGCAGCTTCTTCAGGAATTCGACACGGATCAGCTTGCCGTACGCGTCGCCGTGCCAGTCGAGCAGATGAACTTCGAGCAGCACGCGGCCCGAATCGTCGACGGTCGGGCGCAGCCCGAGGCTCGCGACGCCCGGCAGCGGCTCGGGGCCGAGGCCGTGCACCTGCACGACGAAGATGCCCGCGAGCGCCGGCCGCTTGTGCTGGATCGGCAGGTTCAGCGTCGGGAAGCCGAGATCGCGGCCGAGCTTCAGCCCGTGCGCGACGTGGCCGCTGATCGCGTAGCCGTGCCCGAGCGCCTGCGCGGCCGCGTCGAGATCGCCCGCGGCGAGCGCCGCGCGCACGCCGGAGCTGGAAATGCGCGTGCCGTCGCTGCCGGCCACCGTGCCCATCTGCTCGACCTCGAAGCCGTGCAGCTCGCCGGCCGCCTTCAGCGTGTCGAAGGTGCCCGCGCGCTTCGCGCCGTAGCAGAAATCGTCACCGACCATCATCCAGCGCGTGTGCAGCCCGTTCACCAGCGTGCGTTCGACGAACGCCTGCGGCGACTGGCTCGCGAAGGTGTGGTTGAAGTGCTCGACGACGACGCGGTCGACCCCGTGGTCGCGCAGCGCTTCCAGTTTGTCGCGCAGCATCGCGATGCGCGGCGGTGCGCCGGCCGGATTGAAGAATTCGCGCGGGTGCGGCTCGAACGTCATCACGCACACGGGCAGGCCGCGCGCGTCCGCTGCCGCGCGCACGCGCGCGAGCAGGGCCTGGTGGCCGCGATGGACACCGTCGAAGTTGCCGATCGTCAGCGCGCACGGGGCGCGGCTCTCGGCGTTGGGCAGGCCGCGGAAGACTTTCACGATAGCGGATGCAGCGTCGGGGAATGGGCGGTGGGATGCCGCAAAGCAGAAGATTATAAACGTTCGAGCGGGCCGACGGCCGAGAAGGCGGGAAACGCGAGGGCGAATGGTAAAATTCGCGGATGAAAAAACTCGTGATCCTGATTTCCGGTCGCGGCAGCAACATGGAGGCCATCGTCCGCGCGTGCGCGCAGGAACGCTGGCCGGCCGAGATTGCCGCCGTGATCGCCAACCGGCCCGATGCGGCCGGACTGGCTTTTGCCGCGTCGCACGGGGTGGCGACGGCGGTGGTCGACCACCGGTCGTTCGACGGCCGCGACAGCTTCGACGCGGCGCTCGCCGCCGAAATCGACCGTTTTTCGCCCGATCTCGTCGTTCTCGCCGGCTTCATGCGCATCCTGACGCCTGCATTCGTCAGACGATACGAGGGCCGGCTGCTCAACATCCATCCGTCGCTGCTGCCGAGCTTCAAGGGCATCCACACGCACCAGCAGGCGCTGGATGCGGGCGTCGCGCTGCATGGCGCGAGCGTGCATTTCGTCATTCCCGAGCTCGACAGCGGCGCGATCGTCGCGCAGGGCGCGGTGCCGGTGCATGCCGGCGACGACGCGGCCGCGCTCGCGCAGCGCGTGCTGACGGTCGAGCACGTGCTGTATCCGCGTGCGGTGCGCTGGTTCGTCGAAGGGCGTCTGCGCCTCGAGGACGGTCGTGCAGTGGTCGCGCCCGAAGAGGCGCGCTGGATTTTCGCGGATCAACCGCAAACCGAAACGAGTGAGGGCGTATGAAGCTGCACGGATTCCTGATTGGCCAGACCGAAACCCTGCTCGCCGAGGTGCTGAAGTTCGCCGGCCCCGCCGACGCGACGACGAGCCGGTTCTTCCGCGCGCACCCGAAGCTCGGGCATGCCGAGCGCGGCGTGATCGCCGAGGCCGTGTTCGCGGTGCTGCGCCGGAAGATGGAGTTCTCGCATCTCGCCGAGAGCGGCACCGGCACGCCCGCGCGGCGTCTCACGCTGCTCGGCCTGATGCAGACGATGGGGCGCAATGCGCTGAAGCCGTTCCTGTCCGACACCGAGTCCGCGTGGCTCGAGCACGTGTCGAAGATCGATCCGGCGAGCCTGCCCGTGCGCATTCGCACGAACCTGCCCGACTGGATTCACCAGGCGCTGTCGGAGCGTTTCGACGCCGAGGAACTCGCGCAGCTCGCCGCTGCGCTGAACTACCCGGCGCCGCTCGACCTGCGTGCCAACGCGCAGAAGGCGACCCGCGACCAGGTGATCGAAGCGCTGCGCGTGAGCGGCATCGAAGCGGGCGCGACGCCGTTCGCGCCGTTCGGCGTGCGCGTGGTCGGCAAGCCGGCGCTGACGCGCCTGAAGCTGTTCGAGGAAGGCGCGATCGAGGTGCAGGACGAAGGCAGCCAGCTGCTGTGCTCGCTGGTCGCGCCGCGCCGCGGTGAAATGGTCGTCGATTTCTGCGCGGGCGCGGGCGGCAAGACGCTCGCACTCGGCGCGATGATGCGCTCGACCGGGCGCCTCTATGCGTTCGACATCTCGGAGAAGCGTCTCGCGAAGCTGAAGCCGCGCCTCGCGCGCAGCGGGCTGTCGAACGTGAACCCGGTGCTGATCGACAGCGAGCACGACGCGAAGATCAAACGGCTCGCCGGCAAGATCGACCGCGTGCTGGTCGATGCGCCGTGCAGCGGCCTCGGCACGCTGCGCCGCAATCCGGACCTGAAGTGGCGCCAGACGCGCACGGCGATCGACGAGCTGACGCCGAAGCAGGCGTCGATCCTCGCGAGCGCCGCGCGGCTCGTGAAGAAGGGCGGCCGGCTCGTCTACGCGACCTGCAGCGTGCTCGACGCCGAGAACGAGCGCATCGTCGAACAGTTCCTGGCCGATCATCCGGAGTTCACGCTGGTGCCGGCGCAGCAGGTGCTGGCCGACCAGCGCATCGAGCTCGAGACGGGCGACTACCTGTCGCTGTGGCCGCACCGTCACGCGACCGACGGCTTCTTCGCCGCGGTGCTCGAGCGCCGCGCCGCGCAGTAACGACTGCCCGGACGGACGATGGAGAATTTGCAGAGCCGCCTGCTGTCGCACCGGCTGGAATCGGTGATTCGCGATTTCCACCAGCCGGTGATGATCTGGCAGGCGGCGATCCTCATCGGTGCGCTGTGTTTCGCGTGGGTGGCCGCGCGCTTCGTGCACGGCCGGATCGATGCGCGGCGCCGGGCGGCCGGGCGTGCGCCCGGCGCGGGCGCGCAAAGCCTGAAACGTGCGTTGTTTCCGCTGTTCGGCAGCGTGTTCGTCGGCGGCGCGCAACTCGCGTTCGACCCGTTCATGTCGACGTCGCTGTTGTCGCTCGCGCTCGTGCCGCTGTTCGGCATCGGGCTGATCTACGTGCTGTTCTTCTTCGCGCGGCGCGTGTTCGCGCGCGACGGCCACACGCACGCGTGGCTGTCGATCGTCGAGAAGATCGTGTCGACCGTCGTGTGGGCCGCGATGGTGATGACCGTGCTCGGCATCCAGCGCGACGTGCTCGGCTGGCTCGACAGCGTGCAGTTCCGGGTCGCGACCGCGCACCTCACGCTGCTGTCGGTGATCTCCGGCGCGCTGTGGGTGTGCGTGACGCTGATGGTCGCGATGTGGCTCGGCTCGGTGCTCGAGGATCGCCTGTCGCGCGCGAGCACGCTCGACGCGAACCTGAAGGTCGTACTGTCGCGGATCGGCCGCGCGCTGCTCGTGTTCGCGGCGATCCTGATCGGGCTGTCGCTGGTCGGCATCGACGTGACGGTGCTCGGCGTGTTCGGCGGCGCGGTGGGCGTCGGCCTCGGGTTCGGGCTGCAGAAGATCGCCAGCAACTACGTGTCGGGCTTCATCATCCTGCTCGACCGCTCGCTGCGGCTCGGCGATGCGATCAGCGTCGGCGGGCTGCAGGGCGTCGTCACGCAGATCCGCACGCGCTACACGGTCGTGCGCGGCCTTGACGGCAACGAGACGCTGATCCCGAACGAGAAGCTGATCACCGACGTCGTGCAGAACCAGTCGTCCTACCTGACGCGCGGCTACGCGAAAGTCGCGGTGCAGGTCGCGTACACGAGCGACGTCGAGCAGGCACTCGCGTTGCTCGCCGACGCCGCGAAGGACGTGCCGCGCGTGCTGGCCGAGCCGGTGCCGACGCCGTACCTCGTGGGGTTCGGCGCGGACGGCATCGATCTGGAGCTCGGCTTCTGGATCGAGGATTCGGCGAAAGGCACGTCGGGCGTGCGCTCGAGCGTGAACCGCAACATCTGGCGGCTGTTCAGCGAGCACGGGATCTCGATTCCGTTTCCGCAGCGCGAAGTGCGCGTGGTCGGGCTGCCGGACGGCTTTCCCGCGGCGGCGGGCGTGGCGGCCGGGCTCGATCCGGCGCTTGCCGATGGTGCGCAGGACAGGCGCGCGCCGGCGGCGTAGCGGCCACGGGCGGTCAATCGTACCGATTTCGCGGTCGAAACCGGATCACGGGCCTTTCCCAGTCCGGACATGGACCGCGCGGATTGCGTCAGGGCAAGAAAATATTCATTTTTTACAAAGACTTGGAACGGTTGAAGTAAAATTCTGGTCTACACGCGGTATGCTTTCATTCTTCTGACGCCGGTGCGGCGTCGCTCTCATCACAGGTAACTGCCTTGTTGAATTCCCTGCTCGATTTTCTTTCCCACGGGCTCCTGCGTTTTTCGTGGTGGCAGGTCGCGTTGTTCGCGCTCGCCGTCACGCACGTCACGATCATCGGCGTGACCGTCTACCTGCACCGCTGCCAGGCGCACCGCGCGCTGGAGCTGCATCCGATCGCGAGCCACTTCTTCCGTTTCTGGCTGTGGATGACCACCGGCATGCTGACCGGCCAGTGGGCCGCGATTCACCGCAAGCACCACGCGAAGTGCGAGACCGAGGAAGATCCGCACAGCCCGCAGACGCGCGGCATCTGGAAGGTGTTCCTCGAGGGCGCCGAGCTGTATCGCGCGGAAGCGAAGAACGAAGAAACGATGCGCAAGTTCAGCCACGGCACGCCGAACGACTGGCTCGAGCGCAACGTCTACTCGAAGTACCCGATTCTCGGCATCAGCATGATGATGGTGATCGACGTCGCGCTGTTCGGCGTGCTCGGCCTCACCGTGTGGGCCGTGCAGATGGTGTGGATCCCGTTCTGGGCGGCGGGCGTCGTCAACGGCTTCGGTCACTTCTGGGGCTATCGCAATTTCAACTCGGCCGACGCGAGCACGAACCTGTTCCCGTGGGGCATCGTGATCGGCGGCGAAGAGCTGCACAACAACCACCACACGTTCGCGACGTCGGCGAAGCTGTCGAACAAGTGGTACGAGTTCGACATCGGCTGGATGTACATCCGCATCATGTCGGCATTCGGTCTCGCGAAGGTGAAGAAGGTCGCGCCGACGCCGCGCCTGAACAAGCCGAAGACGGTGCTCGACCAGGAAACGCTGCAGGCCGTGCTGTCGAACCGCTACGAAGTGATGGCGCGTTACGGCAAGGCCGTGAAGCGTGCGTACCGCCAGGAGCTCGCGCACCTGAAGGAACTCGGTTCGAGCGAGAAGTACCAGTTGATGCGCGGCGCGCGCAAATGGTTCCACAAGGACGCCGACGGCCTCGACGAGCCGCAGAAGAAGCTGCTGCCGGAAATCTTCGCGAACAGCCAGAAGCTGCATACGTACTTCCAGCTGCGCCAGGATCTCGCCGCGATCTGGGATCGTTCGACCGCCTCGCGCGAACAGCTTCTCGCGCAATTGCAGGATTGGTGCCATCGCGCAGAACAAAGCGGCATCAAGGCGCTGCAGGAATTCGCGACACGCCTGCGTCGCTACGCCTGATTCGAAATCGATTAGAATCTCAGGACGTCACAAACCCCGCGTTGGCGGGGTTTTTTCATTTGGGCCGCCGGTTTTTGACGGACCGGCAGCACCGGGATTGGTATGAGGCTTGGGGCCGGCGTAAGTGTTGAAGCACTCACTCCGGCTGACCGCGAAGCATGGGACCCAAGTAAGCGCTGAAGCGCTAACTTGGGTCGACCGCATAGCATGGGGCATGAGTAAGCGCTGAAGCGCTAACTCCTGCCGACCGCGAAGCATGGGGCCGGAGTAAGTGCTAAAGCACTCACTCCGGCCGACAGGAGATATGGAGATGCAATCGACGATCAAACCCGTCGAGTACGACCGGCCCGTCGCAGCAGGGACCGTGTGCGGCGTCGGACAGGCATGGGCCAAGGTGCCCGACGCGCCGTCCGCCGAGGAGCGCGCTGCGCTGAAGGCACGCATCAAGGCGCTGCTCGCCCGTGAAAAGGCCGTGCTCGTCGCCCACTACTACGTGGATGCCGAACTGCAGGAACTGGCCGACGAAACGGGCGGCTGCGTGGCCGATTCGCTCGAAATGGCCCGCTTCGGCCGTGACCACGACGCGCAGACGCTGATCGTTGCCGGCGTGCGCTTCATGGGCGAAACCGCGAAGATCCTGAGCCCGAACAAACGGATCCTGATGCCCGATCTCGATGCGACCTGTTCGCTCGACCTCGGCTGCCCGGTCGACGAATTCTCGGCATTCTGCGATGCGCATCCGGACCGTACCGTCGTCGTCTACGCGAACACCAGCGCTGCCGTGAAGGCGCGCGCGGACTGGATGGTCACGTCGTCGATCGGTCTCGAGATCGTGGCCGACCTGCACGCGCGCGGCGAAAAGATCATCTGGGCGCCGGACCGTCATCTCGGCAGCTATATCCAGAAGAAGACCGGCGCGGACATGCTGCTGTGGCAGGGCTCGTGTCTCGTCCACGACGAATTCAAGGGCATCGAGCTCGACCTGCTGCGCGCCGAATATCCGGACGCGAAGGTGCTCGTCCACCCCGAGTCGCCGGAAAACGTCGTCGCGCAGGCCGATGTCGTCGGTTCGACCACGCAATTGATCGACGCGGCCGTCAAGTTCGATGCGAAGCGTTTCATCGTCGCGACGGATCTCGGCATCCTGCACAAGATGCAGCTGGCCGCGCCCGGCAAGACCTTCATTGCCGCGCCGACGGCCGGCAACAGCGCGACCTGCAAGAGCTGCGCGCACTGCCCGTGGATGGCGATGAACGGCCTCGCGAACCTCGCCGACGTGCTCGAACGCGGTCACAACGAGATCTTCGTCGATCCCGCGATCGGCGAGCGTGCGCGTTTGCCGATCGACCGGATGCTCGAATTCGCGGCTGCGCACAAGAAGCGCGTGCAGGCG
The DNA here is from genome assembly GCF_016586105.1 of Burkholderia sp. E168m15. Lineage (NCBI taxonomy): Bacteria > Pseudomonadati > Pseudomonadota > Betaproteobacteria > Burkholderiales > Burkholderiaceae > Burkholderia > Burkholderia sp. E168m15. The sequence continues at coordinate 56,538 of NZ_BCPO01000075.1, read as the reverse complement.
AGCGGCGATCTGCAGCGCGACCAGTCGCTGTTCGCGAACGTGGGGGCGGCATGAGCAACGCCGTATCCCCGCTGTTCGAAGCCGTCCGCGCCCAATACGGCGCGGCATTCGACGAAGCGATCGCGCGTAACGTGGCCGACGCGATCGCCGAAGACGTCGGCACCGGCGACCAGACCGGGCGGCTCGTGCCGGCCGGCGAGCGGCGCCGTGCGCGGATCATCGTGCGCGAGGAAGCCGTGCTGTGCGGCGTACCGTGGTTCGAGGGCGTGATCGCCCGGATCGATTCGTCGATCGTCGTGCAATGGCGCTATCGCGAAGGCGACCGGATGACGCCTGATTCGATCGTCTGCGAACTCGAAGGGCCGGCGCGCGCGTTGCTGACGGCCGAGCGCAACGGGCTGAATTTCCTGCAACTGCTGTCGGGTGTCGCGACGGCGACGCGCCGTTACGTCGAACGCGTCGAAGGCACGCGCGCGAAGATCCTCGATACGCGCAAGACGCTGCCGGGGCTGCGGCTCGCGCAGAAGTACGCAGTGCGCGTGGGCGGCGGCGAGAACCAGCGGCTCGCGCTGTACGACGGCATCCTGATCAAGGAGAACCACATCGCGGCGGCAGGCGGTGTCGGCGAGGCGCTCGATGCGGCGTTCGCGCTGGAGTCAGGTGTGCCGGTGCAGATCGAAGTCGAGACGCTCGCGCAGCTCGACACGGCGCTCGCGCATCGCGCGCAGTCGGTGCTGCTCGACAACTTCACGCTCGACATGATGCGCGAAGCGGTGCGCGTGGCGGATGGCAAGGCCGTGCTCGAAGTCTCCGGCGGCGTCAATTTCGATACGGTGCGTGCGTTCGCGGAGACGGGCGTCGATCGGATCTCGATCGGCGCGCTGACGAAGGACGTGCGGGCGACCGACTATTCGATGCGAATCGTCGACTGACCGAACGTCGTCCGATCAGACAAAAAGCCGTTGGCGCGCAAACGCCAACGGCTTTTTTCTTGTGCTGCGGCCGCCGCCGGGCAGGGCGGCGCGCCGCTCAGCGGCGCACGCGCGGCGTGAGCACGCTCGGCAACGCCTTCGGCAGCGTATGCGGCCAGTCGCGGCTGTAGTGCAACCCGCGGCTTTCGCGGCGGGAGTGCGCACTCTTGACGATCAGCGTGGCCACGTCGACCAGGTTGCGCAGTTCGAGCAGATCGCGTGTCACGCGGAAGTTCGCGTAGTACTCGTGGATCTCGTCGCGCAGCAGCGACAGGCGATGTTTCGCGCGTTCGAGGCGCTTGTCGGTGCGCACGATGCCGACATAGTTCCACATCAGGCGGCGCAGTTCGTCCCAGTTGTGTGCGACGACGACTTCCTCGTCCGCATCCGACACACGGCTTTCGTCCCACGCGGGCAGCGTGGCCGGCGTGTCGGCGTCGAAGCCCGCCGCCTCGATCGCCTCGGCTGCCGCGCGGCCGATCACGAGACATTCGAGCAGCGAGTTGCTCGCGAGCCGGTTCGCGCCGTGCAGCCCCGTGTACGACGTTTCGCCGACCGCATACAGGCCGGCGAGATCGGTGCGCCCCGCGAGATCGGTGACGACGCCGCCGCACGTATAGTGCGCGGCCGGCACGACGGGAATCGGCTGTTTCGCGATGTCGATGCCGAATTCGAGGCAGCGCGCATGAATCATCGGGAAGTGTTCGCGCAGGAACGCTTCCGGCTGATGGCTGATGTCGAGATACACGCAGTCGATCCCGCGCTTCTTGATCTCGAAGTCGATCGCGCGCGCGACGATGTCGCGCGGCGCGAGCTCCGCGCGCGGATCGTGCGAGGGCATGAAGCGGGTGCCGTCGGGCAGCTTCAGCAGGCCGCCTTCGCCGCGCACGGCCTCCGAAATCAGGAACGACTTCGCATACGGATGGAACAGGCAGGTCGGGTGGAACTGGATGAATTCCATGTTCGACACGCGGCAGCCCGCCCGCCATGCCATCGCGATGCCGTCGCCGGTCGCGGTGTCGGGGTTCGTCGTGTACAGGTAGACCTTGCCGGCGCCGCCGGTGGCGAGCACGGTGTGCGGCGCCTCGATCGTGATCGTGCGGTCGTTGTCGACGTCGAGCGCATACAGGCCGTGACAGCGGCGGCCGGGCAGGCCGAGCCGGTCGGACGTGATCAGGTCGATTGCGTGGTGGTTTTCGAAGAACGTGATGTTCGGATGCTGGCGCGCCCGTTCCGACAGCGTCGCGAGCACCGCATGGCCGGTCGCATCGGCCGCATGGATGATTCGCCGGTGGCTGTGGCCGCCTTCGCGCGTCAGGTGAAAGCCGAGTTCGGCCGCGTCGTCCTTCGTGAACGGGACGCCTTGCGAGATCAGCCATTCGATGGCTTCGCGCCCGTGCTCGACGATGTAGCGCGTCGCGCCTTCGTCGCACAGGCCGCCGCCGGCGACCAGCGTGTCGTCGACGTGGTTCTCGATACTGTCCGCCGAGTCGAGGACCGCCGCGATGCCGCCTTGCGCGTTATCGCTCGCCCCCTCCATCATCGAACGTTTCGCGATCAGTGCGACACGTCGCGTGCTGGCCAGGTTGAGTGCGACCGACAGCCCTGCCAGGCCGCTGCCGACGATCGCCACGTCGAATTTCATGCTGCATCTCCATCGTTACGCTTTTGATCTTGTGCGTTCCGGCGGCCGCGGCCGCGGAAAGGGGAGAGCATACCGCGTCGGGCTCGAGCGTGCGCGCAAAACACGCGCAAAACAAAAAGCCCCGCATGTGCGGGGCTTTTCGGTCGCCGTCAGGCTGGCAGAAACCGGAGCGGAGATTACTTGATCTTGGTTTCTTTGTATTCCACATGCTTGCGGACGACGGGATCGAACTTCTTGATCGCCATCTTTTCCGGCATGTTGCGCTTGTTCTTCGTGGTCGTGTAGAAGTGACCCGTACCAGCGGTCGACTCAAGCTTGATCTTGTCGCGGGCGCCTTTTGCCATGATTGTGCTCCTTGGGCTTAGGCTTCGCCGCGTGCGCGCAGGTCAGCGAGCACGGAATCGATGCCGTTCTTGTCGATCAGGCGCAGGCCGGCGTTCGAGACGCGCAGGCGCACCCAGCGGTTTTCGCTCTCAACCCAGAACCGGCGGTTTTGCAGGTTCGGGAGGAAGCGGCGCTTCGTCTTGTTGTTGGCGTGGGAAACGTTGTTGCCGCTCATCGGCGCTTTCCCAGTTACTTGGCATACGCGTGCCATGAGAGCACTCCTAATACGCTAAATTCGGGGTTCGATCGCCGGTGAAGGTTCCATCGCACCGCCACGTGATCCATGGCTGCACTCAGAACGCCGTAGCCCTTACAGACAAGGCCCTTCGATGGCTAGAACTGGTTGGAAAAAAGACAGACGACGATTCTAGCAGAAAAAGTTCAGAAAAATCAAACCTAATTTCGCTTCGTCGTTGCGGCGCCCTGGGATGGGCCGCCGCGCCACAGTCTACAGCCAACCGGCCCGCGCGAACGAGAAAGTATCGCTGACGCCGACGACGACATGATCGAGCAACCGTACGTCGACGAGTTCGAGCGCGTCCTTCAGCACGCGGGTCAGGCGGCGGTCTTCCGCGCTCGGCTGCACCGCGCCCGACGGATGGTTGTGCGCGACGATCAGCGCCGCGGCGTTGTGTTTCATCGCGCGGCGCACGATCTCGCGCGGATAGACGGCCATGCGTGTGAGCGAGCCGCGCGCGATTTCCTCCATGTCGATCAGGCGGTTGCGCGCGTCCAGATAGACCGCGATGAACACTTCGTACTGGCGCGTGCCGATCTTCAGTCGCAAACAATCCTCGACGGCACCGGGCGAGTCGATCTGCATCCGTTCTTCCGCCTTCTCCACCAGCATGCGCCGCGCGATCTCGGTGACCGCGACGAGTCGCGCCGAGCGTGCGGGGCCGATGCCGGGGTGCGCCTCGAAATCGTCGGCGGTCGCTTCGAGCAGCCCGTGCAGCGTGCCGAACTGATCGACCAGTGCGCGGGCGGTGACGAATACATCGTGACCGGGCTTGCCGGTGCCGAGCAGCAGCGCGATCAGCTCGTCGTCGGTCAGCGCGGCCGGCCCGCGTTCCAGCAGCCGTTCGCGCGGCCGCTCGGGCCGCCAGTCGCCCGGACGGCGCCTGCGCCGGTTGATCGGGATGACGCGGCCGGGCGGATCGGCCGGCGTATCGGCGGTGTCGCGGCATTCGGCCGACGGCAGGATGGGGCAGGGAGACAGCATGGTCGGAACTCCATTGGCGGCGGGCGGCGGGCGCAACGTCGTCGCACTTTCCGCCTTGCACGCTCAGGTGACTTACAATATTGGCTTTGCGCCGGGCCATTCGGCCGTAGCGGGCGCCGACTGAACGAGTAATTCATGAGCCTCATCGATCTATCCGAAGTGAAGCCCGGTTCCCACGTCACGTTGCATTACCGGCTGGCACTGGCCGACGGCGCCGACATCGTCAACACCTTCTCGGACAAGCCGGCCACGCTGTTGCTGGGCGCGGGGCAACTGGCGCCGTCGCTGGAACAGATTCTGCTCGGGCTCAGGGTCGGCGACCATTCGACTTTTCAGCTAGCCCCCGATCAGGGGTTCGGCCCCCGCAATCCGGACATGCTCCAGCGCGTGACGCTGTCGACGCTGCGCGAGAACGGGATGGTCGGCGACGATTTCACGCCGGGCGAACTCATCGAGTTCAATGCGCCGGATGGCGGTCGCTACGCGGGGGTGCTGAAGGAAGTCAGCGAGACTTCCGCGCTGTTCGACTTCAATCATCCGCTCGCGGGCCAGGCGCTCACGTTCGAAGTGAAAATCATCGGAATCCTGTAATCATGAGTACCACCGATACGCTGTCCGGGCAGACCGTCGCCGCCGACGCCGAAATCCTGCTGGCCCAGCCGCGCGGTTTCTGCGCGGGCGTCGACCGCGCGATCGAGATCGTCGAGCGCGCCATCGCGATGCACGGTGCGCCGATCTACGTGCGTCACGAAATCGTCCACAACAAGTACGTGGTCGAGGATCTGAAGAAGAAGGGCGCGATCTTCGTCGAGGAGCTCGAGGAAGTGCCGGCCGGCAACACCGTGATCTTCAGTGCGCACGGCGTGTCGAAAGCCGTGCGCGACGAGGCCGACGTGCGCGGGCTGCGCATTTACGACGCAACCTGCCCGCTCGTCACGAAGGTGCACGTCGAAGTGGCGAAGATGCGCCAGGACGGTGTCGACATCGTCATGATCGGGCACAAGGGCCATCCCGAAGTCGAAGGCACGATGGGCCAGGTGGAGCGCGGCATGCACCTCGTCGAAAGCGTCGAGGACGTGCAGAAGCTCGAGCTCGCCGATCCTGAGCGCATCGCGCTCGTCACGCAGACGACGCTGTCCGTCGACGACGCGGCCGAGATCATCGGCGCGCTGAAGGCGAAGTATCCGAAGATTCGCGAGCCGAAGAAGCAGGACATCTGCTACGCGACGCAGAACCGCCAGGACGCGGTGAAGTTCATGGCGCCGCAATGCGACGTCGTGATCGTGGTCGGTAGTCCGAACAGCTCGAACTCGAGCCGGCTGCGCGAAGTGGCCGAAAAGCGCGGCGTGGCCGCGTACATGGTCGATGCACCGGACCAGATCGATCCCGCATGGGTCGCCGGCAAGCGCCGCATCGGCGTGACGGCCGGCGCGTCGGCGCCCGAGGTGCTCGCCCAGGCCGTGATCGCGCGGCTGCGCGAACTCGGCGTGCGCAACGTCCGCGCACTCGACGGCATCGAGGAAAACGTGTCGTTTCCGCTGCCGCGCGGGTTGAACCTGCCGCCCGCCGCCTGATTGCCGCATCGCACTCCGCGGAACACCGAAGCGCGCCCTCCCGGCGCGCTTTTTTTGTGCCTCGACATTCAAATCGCAACCATTATTCCCGGTCATGGTGCAACCCGGTTGCTCCGGCTGCGCCCAATCGTGTCTCAAAATTGGTTGCAATGCAGGAAAACCCCATCGAATCAGGAATATTGGCGTCCTATAAATGGAGTTACAATGCGCCCGTTTTCAAGCCGGAATGGCTTTGAAATCGGGATTTGGCAAGGCGCGGGAGACCATTCAATGCATGTGAAGTTGGCTTACGCCGTGTCCGTCGCCGCACCGGTTGCAATGCTTGCCGGCTGCAGCAAAAAGAGCGACGACGAGGCGGGCAGGGAGGCCGCGGGGGGCGCGGCACCATCGGCCGGCGGCGTGCGCGTCGCCGGAGCCGGACGTGCGGCGCCATCGGCGCGCCGTATCGCGCAACTGGGCAGGGACAAGGAAAACGGGGCACGTTTGACGAGTTTGACGATCGAGGAAATCCACGCGCGCAGCCTGGCGACCGGGCCGGCAGCGGGCATGCCGGCTGCGTCGCGGCCAGCCGCCGATCGACGGATGCCGGATGCTCACGGCCTGGCCGGCAGCGTGCCGAGGCCACTGTCCCCCCTTCAATTCGATTCGACGAAACAGCGCGCCGCCGCGACCGACCGTGTCGCGACGCGCAGTCTGGTTCGTACGATGGATTCCGATGCAGTCCTGACGAAAGTCGGGCGCGGCTGTCGCAACGCCCTCGCCGGCGACGCGACGCGGAATCCGATCCGTCCTGGCGCGATGCTTGCATGGCACTGGACGGGCCAAGGCACGGATGCCGGGAAACCGGACGACGGCCGTCTCGGCATGCTGCCCCACGACTTCAAGGAGGCCACGAACACCGTCCTCGATGTCGTGACGATTTAGCGACGGGACTCATGACGGCACCGGAACAGTGCGGTGCCGTTTTTGTATCCGCTTCGGCGGCAGGTCCGGCCGTACAGGCCGGGCGGCGCGCGCCGGAACGATCCACCCTTACCGGTATCGACTAGTACCCGCAGTGTCGCCGAGAAGGCGCGATTCCTCGCTTACCCGCGGGGCGCAACGTCCTCCGGCAGCACGGGCCAAGGAGCTTTAAATGGATATTTTCGTCCAGCAGGTTCTCAACGGGCTGGTGCTCGGCAGTGTGTACGCCATCATCGCGTTGGGATACACGATGGTGTACGGCATTCTCGGCATCATCAACTTCGCGCACGGCGACGTGCTGATGATCGGCGCGATGGTCGCGCTGTCGGCCATCACCGTGCTGCAGAACCACTTTCCCGGACTCGGCAACGTCGCGACGCTGACGATCGGCCTGGGCATCGCCGCGGTCGTCTGTGCGTTCGTCGGCTTCACCATCGAACGCGTCGCATACCGGCCGCTGCGCCGCGCCCCGCGTCTCGCCCCGCTGATCACCGCGATCGGCGTGTCGATCCTGCTGCAGACCGCTGCGATGATCATCTGGTCGCGCAACCCGCTGCCGTTCCCGCAGTTGCTGCCGACCGACCCGATCAACGTGATCAAGGCCACCGACACGACTCCCGGCGCCGTGATCTCGGTGACTGAAATCGTGATCATCGCGGTCGCGTTCATCGTGATGGGCGGCCTGCTGCTGCTCGTGCACAAGACCAAGCTCGGCCGCGCGATGCGCGCGATCGCCGAAAGCCCGAATACGGCGAGCCTGATGGGCGTGAACCCGAACTTCGTGATCTCCGCGACGTTCATGATCGGCTCCGCGCTCGCCGCGCTGGCCGGCGTGATGATCGCGTCCGAATACGGCAACGTGCACTTCTACATGGGCTTCATCCCCGGCATGAAGGCGTTCACCGCGGCGGTGCTCGGCGGGATCGGCAACCTCGGCGGCGCGATGGTCGGCGGCGTGCTGCTCGGCCTGATCGAGCAGCTCGGGGCCGGCTACATCGGCAACCTCACGGGCGGCGTATTCGGCAGTAACTACCAGGACGTGTTCGCCTTCGTCGTGCTGATCATCGTGCTGGTGTTCCGTCCGTCGGGCCTGCTGGGCGAACGGGTCGCGGATCGCGCGTAACGGAAGGGGAGCAAACAACATGACATCCATTCAACCGATCGAATCGTCGACGTCGCTGGTCGAAGAGCGCAATACCGCCAAGACCGTCGTCATCGGCATCCTGACCGCCGCGTTCGTGATCGCCGCGCCGATCATCATCGGCTCGGCCGGCGGCAACTACTGGGTCCGCGTGCTCGACTTCGCGATGCTGTACGTGATGCTCGCGCTGGGCCTGAACGTGGTGGTCGGCTTCGCCGGCCTGCTCGACCTCGGCTACATCGCGTTCTACGCGGTGGGCGCCTACACGGCGGCGCTCCTGAGCTCGCCGCACCTGACCTCGCAGTTCGAGTGGATCGCGGCGCTCGCGCCGAACGGGCTGCACGTGCCGTTTCTGCTGATCGTGCCGATCGCGATGGCGCTGGCGGCGACCTTCGGGATCCTGCTCGGCGCGCCGACGCTGCGCCTGCGCGGCGACTACCTGGCGATCGTCACGCTCGGCTTCGGTGAAATCGTCCGGATCTTCATGAACAACCTCGACCGTCCGGTGAACATCACCAACGGCCCGAAGGGGATCACGGGCATCGATCCGGTGCACGTCGGCGGCTTCAACCTGTCGCAGACGCATACGCTGTTCGGCTTCCAGCTGCCGTCGGTGTACATGTACTACTACCTGTTCGTGCTCTGCTCGCTGCTGGTGATCTGGGTGTGTACGCGTCTGCAGCACTCGCGTATCGGCCGCGCGTGGGCTGCGATCCGCGAGGACGAGATCGCCGCGAAGGCGATGGGCATCAACACCCGTAACGTGAAGCTGCTCGCGTTCGCGATGGGCGCGTCGTTCGGTGGCCTGTCGGGCTCGATGTTCGGCGCGTTCCAGGGCTTCGTGTCGCCCGAGTCGTTCACGTTCTGGGAATCGATCGTCGTGCTCGCCTGCGTGGTGCTCGGCGGCATGGGCCACATCCCGGGCGTGATCCTGGGCGCGGTGCTGCTCGCGATCTTCCCGGAATTCCTGCGCTCGACGATGAGCCCGCTGCAGCACGCGCTGTTCGGTCATGACATCGTCGACACCGAAGTGATCCGTCAGGCGCTGTACGGCCTCGCGATGGTGATCATCATGCTGTACCGCTCGGAAGGCCTGTGGCCCGCGCCGAAGCATGAGGACAAGATCGCGAAACTGGCGAAGCGCAACAGCAAGAAGCCGGTGCGCGCTTAACCTACGGACAAGGGGATACACACATGAGCGACAAGCAAATCCGACTGTCCGTCTCGGGCGTGAACAAGCGCTTCGGCGGGCTGCAGGCGCTGTCCGACGTCGGCCTGCAGATCCGCGAAGGCGAGATCTACGGTCTGATCGGCCCGAACGGCGCCGGCAAGACGACGTTCTTCAACGTGATCACGGGCCTCTATACGCCCGACTCCGGCGACTTCAAGCTGGACGGCACGAACTACACGCCGACGGCCGTGCACCAGGTGGCCAAGGCCGGCATCGCGCGCACGTTCCAGAACATCCGCCTGTTCGGCGGGATGACGGCGCTCGAGAACGTGATGGTGGGCCGCCACGTGCGCACCAAGCACGGGCTGCTCGGCGCGGTGTTCCAGACGCCGGCCGAACGCCAGGAAGAGCGCGAGATCAAGGAGCGCGCGATCGAGCTGCTCGAATACGTCGGCGTGCTGCAGTACGCCGACTACACGTCGCGGAACCTGTCGTACGGTCACCAGCGCCGGCTGGAAATCGCCCGGGCCCTCGCGACCGACCCGAAGCTGCTCGCGCTCGACGAGCCGGCAGCCGGGATGAACGCGACCGAGAAGGTCGAACTCACGCGCCTGCTCGACAAGATCCGCTCGGACGGCCGCACGATTCTCCTGATTGAGCACGACGTGAAGCTCGTGATGGGGCTGTGCAACCGGATGACGGTGCTCGATTACGGCAAGGTGATCGCCGAAGGTCTGCCGCAGGACGTGCAGAAGAATCCGAAGGTGATTGAGGCATATCTCGGCGCAGGGGTGCACTGATGGCAGCGGCAATGTTGAAAATCAAGGGCTTGCAGGTCAACTACGGCGGCATCCAGGCCGTCAAGGGCGTTGACATGGAAGTCCGTCAGGGCGAGCTCGTGACGCTGATCGGTGCGAACGGCGCCGGCAAGACCACGACGATGAAGGCGATCACCGGGCTGAAGCCGTATTCGGCCGGCGACATCGAGTACGAAGGCAAGTCGATCAAGGGCATCCCGTCGCACGAGCTGCTCAAGCGCGGCCTCGCGATGGTGCCGGAAGGCCGCGGGATCTTCGCGCGCATGTCGATCATCGAGAACATGCAGATGGGCGCGTACCTGCGCAACGACAACGAGCAGATCAAGAAGGACGTCGACCGGATGTTCGGCTTCTTCCCGCGCCTGAAGGAACGGGCGACGCAGCTCGCGGGCACGCTGTCGGGCGGCGAGCAGCAGATGCTGGCGATGTCGCGCGCGATCCTGTCCAAGCCGAAGCTGCTGCTGCTCGACGAGCCGTCGATGGGGCTGTCGCCGATCATGGTCGAGAAGATCTTCGAAGTGGTTCGGGAGATCTCGAAGGAGGGCATCACGGTGCTGCTGGTCGAGCAGAACGCACGCCTCGCGCTGCAGGCGGCCGACCGCGGCTACGTGATGGATTCGGGCACGGTCACGATGGAAGGCGACGCGAAGCAGATGCTCGACGATCCGAAGGTGCGCGCCGCGTATCTGGGCGAGTAAGCGATGGACTGAGCGGGCCCGGTTGCGCAGGTCGCATCCGGGCTGTCGAAAAGCCGTCACGGCAGAAACCGTGACGGCTTTTTTTCGTCTTGGTCGATCGCGTCGAACTCTGCGTGCAAACGCCACTCCATTCGACTGTCGGGTCGTGCACGCGGCCGGCCGTCGGCAAACCGACACACGGGCCGCGTAGCATCGATGACCCATCGGGACACGGAGAACGCGCATGAGTCTGGACTACGGTTTCGTGAAGGCGAAGGTGACGTCGGTGGCGAGGCTGAAGGGCTCGCCGCACGGCCGCGAGATCCAGTATCACGTTCACCTGACGCTGGCGTTGCCGGCGGGCGACTGGGACGTCGCGATCAACGTCGGCACCAGCGACGCGGACGATTTGCTGAACTACAAGCTCGTCTACGATTTCCACCATCCGGTCACGGCGACGCTCGCCGCCGCGGCCGAGGGCTATACCGATCTGACGGGGCAGGCCGCGCTGCCCGCGCTCGACTACCTGCGCAGCGACATCCTGAACGAGACGGGCGCGTGGCGCGCGAGCGCGGTGATGGACGGCACCGAGCATCCGGAGCCGATCCCGTCGCTGCTGCGGCTCGTGAACGCCGCGCAGTCGCAGGGCCTCGACGTCGTCGTGTTCGGCCGCACCTATGCGCAAGGCAATGGCATCCACGACACGCACATGAACCAGGGCTCGACGGGCCCGAACTACCTGCATCGCGCGGGTGACGACCACAACGACCACAACGACGTCTGGCAGGACGGCGCGCTGCTCGTGCGCGTGAGCGACACGCAATGGGCCGCGTATTTCGCGGCGTTCGAGCAGCAGGCCGTGCCGACCGACGCGCTCGGCAATCCGCTGCCGGGCGCGGGGCCGATCACGCGCTGAGCCGCTACTGCTACGAGCGGCCGTGTTACGCGGCCGACAGCGTCTTGCCGAACGAGATGCGTTCCTCGACGCGATAGCCGAGCGCGGCATAGAAGCGGCATGCGTCGTCGTTGCCGGGCAGCACCTGCAGGTTGATCTTCGGGCAGCCGCGTGCGGCGAGCGCGCGTTCCGCATGCGCGATGAGTGCACGGCCGATGCCGAGCCGGCGCGCGTCGTTCGCGACGCCGAACGAGTAGAGCCAGCCGCGATGTCCGTCGAAACCGGCCATCAGCGTGCCGACGACGCGCGCGCCGCTGGTCGCGACGAAGAACAGTTCCGGCTGCGTCGCGAGCTTCAGCTCGATCGATCGCAGCGGATCGCGGTGCGGCGGCGCACCGGCTTCGTCGTACTGCGGGAACGCGTCGCGCCATACCGCGAGCACGGCATCGGTGTCGGCGCGTTCGAACGGGCGGATAGCGACAGCATCGGCGGCGGCATCCATCGCGACGGTCTCCTTACAGCGTGTCGAGGATCGACCGCAGCATCGCCATCATCTGGTCGATTTCTTCGGTCGTCACGTTCAGGGCAGGCATGAAGCGCAGCAGGTTCGGCCGTGCGGCGTTCAGCAGCAGGCCGTCGGGCTGCATGTCGCGCGCCTTCTCGACGATCTGCGGGCCGATGTCCTTGCCGAGCAGCAGCGCGCGCAGCAGGCCTTCGCCGCGTTCGCCCTCGAAGCCGCGCTCCTCCGACAGTTCGAGCAGCTTGCGCTTCAGATACTCGCTGCGCGCACGCACGCCTTCGAGGAAGCCGGGTGCGACGAGCTGCGAGATCACCGAATAGCCGACCGCCGTCATCAGCGGGTTGCCGTTGTACGTACCGCCCTGGTCGCCGGCCTCGAACACCGCGACGTCGGCTTTCGACAGCAGCGCGCCGAGCGGTGCGCCGCCGCCGATGCCCTTCGCGAGCGTCATGACGTCCGGCTCGATGCCGGACAGCTCGTACGCGAACAGCTTGCCCGCGCGGCCGCAACCGCTTTGCACTTCGTCGACGATCAGCAGCAGGTTGTGCTGCTTCGTCAGCGCGCGCAGCGCCTGCATGAATTCACGCGTGGCCGGGATCACGCCGCCTTCGCCCTGGATCGGCTCGAGCATCACCGCGACGGTCTTGTCGGTGATCAGCTTCTCGACCGACTCGATGTTGTTCAGCTCGGCCTTCGGGAAGCCCGGCACCTGCGGCGCGTAGATCGTGTCCCAGCCCGGCTTGCCGCTGGCCGACATCGTCGCGAGCGTGCGGCCGTGGAAGCTGTGGTCGAACGTGATGATCTCGTATGCGCCGTTCTTGTACTTGCGGCCCCACTTGCGCGCGAGCTTGATCGCGCCTTCGTTCGCCTCGGCGCCGCTGTTCGTGAAGAACACCTTGTCGAACACGCTGTGCTGCGTGAGCAGACCCGCGAGCTTCGCCATCGGTTCGTTGTAGAACGCTGGCGACGGGTTCAGCAGCTTTTCGGCCTGCGTCTTCAGCGCCTCGACGATACCGTCGTTGCAGTGGCCCAGGCTGTTGACGGCCCAGCCCTGGATGAAGTCCAGATAGCGCTTGCCCGTGTGATCGTAGAGCCACGAACCCTTGCCGTGCGTAAACACGATGTCGGGGCGGTTCGTGATGTACATCAGCGAGTCGATCGGATAATCGTTCAGGGGCATGGCAGCAGACTCCAGCGGGCGTTGAAAGGGAAACGGGCAATAAAAAAGCCACGGAAGGCCGTGGCTGGTGGGTCGAACAGCTTGTGCGTAACCGGTGAAGCGGAGGAGGGTTACGCGCGAGTCCGTGACGAGCCGGCGGCATCCGGGCGGAGCGGCGAGCGGCGACGTCGGAAAGCGGACAGGAAGCGGTTCATGTGCGCAAGCATAAGGCATCCCGCGCCCCACTGTAAACCGCCGCGATGCCACGGATGTGACACGGCGGCGCGCAGCGGGGGCGCGCCGCGCCCGGTGCTCAGACCGGATGCGCGAGATCGGCGGCGCTCGTGAACGAGTCCGCGTAGAACTCGTCGGCCGGCAGCGCGTGGTGCTGCGTGAAGTCGCGCTGCGCGGATTCGACCATCACCGGCGCGCCGCACGCGTACACCTGGTGGCCCGACAGATCGGGCAGATCCTCGATCACCGCGCGATGGACGAAGCCGGTGCGGCCCGTCCACTGGTCGGCGTCGTCCGGCTCGGAGAGCACCGGTACGTACTTGAAGTTCGGGATCTCGCGCGCCCACTGCTCGGCGAGTTCGGCGAGGTAGATGTCCTTCTTGCGGCGCGCGCCCCAGTAGAGCGTCATCGGGCGGGTGATGCCCGAATGCTTCACGTGCTCGATGATCGCCTTGATCGGCGCGAAGCCGGTGCCCGACGCGAGCAGCACGATCGGCTTGTCGGAATCCTCGCGCAGGAAGAACGTGCCGAGCGGGCCTTCGAAGCGCAGGATGTCGCGCTCCTTCATCGCACCGAACACGTGGTCGGTGAACTTGCCGCCCGGCATGTGGCGGATGTGCAGTTCGATCGGGCCTTCCTCGTGCGGCGCGTTCGCCATCGAGTAGCTGCGGCGCGAGCCGTCCTTCAGGATGAATTCGACGTACTGGCCCGCGAGGTACTGCAGGCGCTCGTTCGCGGGCAACTGCAGCTTCACGACCATCACGTCGTCGGCCTTGCGTTCGAGCGCGGCGATCCGGCACGGCAGCTTCTTCACCTGCACGCCGTCGACGCCGGCGATCTCGCGCACGTCGATCTCGAGGTCGCATTGCGCCTTCGAGCAGCACAGCAGCGCGAGGCCGCGCGTGCGTTCGTCGTTGGACAGCGCCGACGCGGCATGCGGGCCCTGTTCGATCTGGCCCGATACGATCTGGCCCTTGCACGAGCCGCACGCGCCGTTCTTGCAGCCGTACGGCAGATGGACGTTCTGGCGCAGCGCGGCCGCCAGCACGGTTTCGTCCGACTCGACCTGGAATTGCCGGCCGCTTTGCTTGAGAGTGACGTTGAATGCCATAGAACCAAACTAGAACAAAATGGGGGGACCGTGCATGTCGCGCACGGCAGCTACAATGCAAAGCCGTTGCGCGTCGCGCAACGGCGGCTACTGATTTCGCAACCAACATGATCGCGACACGAATCCTGCGCCGGCCGCGCGTACTGATCGTCGGCTGCGGCGACGTCGGCATGCGCTGCGTCGCGCAATGGCGTAACGCGCGCCCCGACCTGCGTATCCTCGCGCTGACGAGCCATCCGGCTCGCCGCGACGAACTGCGCGCCGCGGGCGCGACGCCGATCGTCGGCGACCTCGATCGCCGGGCGGCGCTCGGCCGTCTCGCGGGCCTCGCCCGCACGATCCTGCATCTCGCGCCGCCGCCATCCGACGGCCGTGACGACCGGCGCACGCGTGCGCTGATCGCCGCAACGTCCATGCCCGCGCGTCGGCCGGCGGCACCGCCGGCCCCGGCGGTCGGCCGGCTCCGAACGCTGCGCACCGCGGCGCGACAGGCCGGCGCGCCCGTTCGGGCAGCGCGTATTGTACCCGAGGGCCTTCGCGCGCCGACGCTCGTCTATGCCAGTACGACGGGCGTCTACGGCGACTGCGGCGGCGCGCGCATCGACGAAACGCACCCGCTGCGCCCCGCGAATCCGCGCGCGTTCCGGCGCGTGTCGGCCGAGCGGCAACTGCGTGCGGCGACGGTGCGCGGCGTGCTGTCCGCACGCATCGTGCGCATCCCCGGCATCTACGCGGCGAACCGCCTGCCGGTCGCGCGGCTCGAGCGCGGCACGCCGGCGCTCGAGCCGGCCGACGACGTCTACACGAACCACATCCATGCGGACGATCTCGCGGCGATCCTGCGCCGGGCGGCCGAGCAGGGCAAGCCGGCGCGCGTCGTGCACGCGTCGGACGACACCGAATGGCGGATGGGAGAGTATTTCGACCGGGTCGCGCAGGTGCTCGGCCTGCCGAAGCCGCCGCGCGTGAGCCGCGCGGACGCCGAGCGCCTGCTCGAGCCGACGCTGCTGTCGTTCATGCGCGAGTCGCGGCGCCTGTCCAACACACGGCTCAAGGCCGAATTGTGCGTGACGTTGCGCTATCCGACCGTAGACGATTTCCTTCAAACGCTCGCGCCGGCCAGCGCGTCAGGTGAGCGCCGGTAACGCCTCGATCAGCAGGAAGCACAGCAGCGCACCGATCAGCGCGCCGATCAGGTTCGGATGATATTTGTGCTTCAGATGCATCGTGGCCAGCAGGCCTCCGATCACGATGACACCGATGACCGCGAACGCGATCATCACCGACGACAGTTCGAAAGAATGGTTGATGTTCATGATGCCTCCCCCTGCATCGCTGCTCTTGCAGCTTGTGATTTCAGTATAGCGGGGGAACCTGCGGCCGAGACGCGGCCAGGCACCGAACGGTCGTGCGGATTTTCCCTTACAGGGTTTTGACGGAATTGCGCAGCGCGGCAAGGTCGGCTTCGTCGAGCCATCGCCATGCGCCGGGCGCGAGGTCGGCCGGCAGCGCGAACCCGCCGATGCTTTCGCGGTGCAGCAATTCGACGCGGTTACTCGCCGCGGCGACCATCCGCTTGACCTGGTGGTACTTGCCTTCGAGCACGGTCAGCGCGAGTGCATGCGTGTCGCGGGCGTCGGCGGCGACGGCCGCGATCGGCTTCGGTTCGCCATGCAGTTGCACGCCGGTGCGCAGCGCGTGCAGTTGCGTGTCGTCGAGCGGGTGGCGCACGGTCGCGACGTAGGTCTTCGGCACCTTGCGCTTCGGCGACGTGTACGCGTGCACGAACTGGCCGTCGTCGGACAGCAGCAGCAGGCCGGTCGTGTCCTGGTCGAGCCGGCCCACGCATTGCACGCCGCGCGCGACGAGCGGCGCGGGCAGCAGGCTGAACACGCTCGCATGGTGCTGCGGATCGCGCGAACACTCGTAGCCCGCCGGCTTGTTGAGTGCGAGGTACGCGCGTGCATGGAACGGCCACGCCGTATCGTCGACCGAGAACACGAGGCCGTCGGTGTCGAAGGTGGCGTCCGGGTCGGTCGCGGCGGCGCCCGCGACGGCGACGCGGCCCGCTTCGATCAGACCGCGGCACTGGCGGCGCGAGCCGAAGCCCTGGGTGTAGAGAATGCTTTCGAGATCCATAGCGCGCGCATTCTATCAAGCACCGGCGCATGGGCGGCATGAACGCGCCCGCGCTGGTAAGCTGCCGGGACGCCGCGCAGCGCGCGGCACCCGTTCATTCTTCACGGAAAGTCCATGCCTTTCGATTCATTCCCGTTCGGCCGCCACGCTGCCGCCGTCATCGCGGCCGCGACCGTTTCGTCGGCCGCGTTCGCGCATGCGCATCTCGCGAAGAGCGACCCGGCGGCGGGCGCGGCGCTGGCCGCCGCACCGGCGGCCGTCACGATCGACTTCACCGAGCCGCTGGAGCCGGCATTCAGCTCGATCGTCGTCGTCGACGGCGACGGCAAGACGGTGTCGAACGACCGCGCGCGCATCGACGCGTCGAACCGCAAGCGGATGACGGTGCCGCTCACGGCGCTCGGCACCGGCGCGTATACGGTGAAGTGGGTGGCCGTCGCGACCGACGGGCATCGCACGCAGGGCGCGTACGGCTTCAGCGTGAAGTGACGCAACGGCGGCGGCAGGCCCGTGCCAGGGTTGCCGCCCGCCTTTATCCGACAGGAGGCTCCCGCATGAATCCGACGACGCTCGACGCACTCGCGGATTTCCCTCGTCAGCTCGAAGCGCATTTCGCGGCCGTGCCCGACGGCTATGCGCGCTGGACACCCGACGACTGGGCCGGCATGCCGAGCGAGCATTTCTCGCCGCTCGGGCAGCTCTGCCATGTGCGCGACATCGAGATCGACGGCTATCACGTGCGGCTGCGGCGCATGCTCGACGAAGACCACCCGCTGCTCGTGTCGATCGACGGCGACGCGCTCGCGATCGAGCGGCGCTACGACGACGCGTATGCGTCCGACGTGCTTGCGGCGATCCGCGACGCACGACGCGAAACGCTGGAATGGCTGTCGCGCCTCACGCCCGCACAGTTCGAGCGTACCGGCGAGTTCGACGGCTACGGTTCGCTGACCGTGCGCGGGCTCGTCCATTACCTGTGCAGCCACGACCAGCAGCATCTGGCCGGCATGCAGTGGCTGCTCGGCAAGATCGACGCGGCGCTGTACGCGCGCTGACCTGGCCCGCGGCCGCGCTCGGCTTCAGAATCCGGTGTCGCCGTCGGTGCGGCAGACCACCTTGTGCCGCTTTGATTGGATCGGTTTTCTGGATAATCCATCCAGCCGCGGCCGGCTGACCGGCGCGTCGCGCATGCCTACACTCCTAGCTTCGTTCAACGAAAAAAGGAGTCAACCGTGGCAACTCATACGCTCGCAGACAAGGTCGTCCTGATCGCAGGCGGCGCAAAGAACCTCGGCGGCCTGATCGCCCGGGACCTGGCGGGCCACGGCGCGAAGGCGGTGGCGATTCACTACAACAGCGCGGCGTCGCAGGCGCAGGCCGAGGAGACGGCTGCCGCGGTGCGCGCGGCCGGCGCGGAGGCCGCGACGTTCCAGGCGGACCTGACGACGGCCGCCGCGGTCGAGAGGCTGTTCGACGACGCGAAGCAGCGCTTCGGCAAGATCGACATCGCGATCAACACGGTCGGCAAGGTGCTGAAGAAGCCGTTCACCGAGATCAGCGAGGCCGAATACGACGAGATGTTCGCGGTCAACAGCAAGTCGGCGTTCTTCTTCATCAAGGAAGCCGGCCGGCATCTCGAGGATCACGGCAAGCTCGTCACGCTCGTGACGTCGCTGCTCGGCGCGTTCACGCCGTTCTACGCGGCGTACGAGGGATCGAAGGCGCCGGTCGAGCACTTCACGCGCGCGGCGTCGAAGGAGTACGGCGCCCGCGGGATCTCGGTGACGGCCGTCGGGCCGGGCCCGATGGACACGCCGTTCTTCTATCCGGCCGAAGGCGCCGATGCGGTCGCGTATCACAAGACGGCCGCCGCGCTGTCGCCGTTCAGCAAGACGGGGCTGACCGACATCGAGGACGTCGTGCCGTTCATCCGCCATCTGGTGACCGACGGCTGGTGGATCACCGGCCAGACGATCCTGATCAACGGCGGCTATACGACCAAGTAACCGGGGCGCTTGCCGGCCGCGCGGCGCACCGCACTGGCGCGTTTGCGTGGACAATGGACGGGCGCGCGACCACGAGGCCGCGCGCCCGTTTTCTCTGTGCCGCCGAAGCCGGCCGCGATGCGCGGCGGCCGGCGGCGACCGTCGTTCGAACCCGGGTTTCCCGCCGATGGACAAGCTGGATCAGGTCAGGATCTTCCTGCAGGTTGCCGAGATGGGCAGCTTCATCAAGGCCGCGCATGCGCTCGACGTGCCGCGCGCGACCGTGTCGGCGGCCGTCCAGCAGCTCGAGACGGCGCTCGGCACGCGTCTGTTGCACCGCACGACCCGCCAGGTGCAGCTGACCGCCGACGGCGCGCTGCTGCTCGAGCGCGGCCGGCGCCTGCTCGCGGAGGCCGACGAACTCGACCGCCTGTTTCGGCGCCGCGACCGTGACGTGGTCGGGCGGCTGAACGTCGACGTGCCGAGCCGGATCGCGCGCCGCGTCGTGGCGCCCGCGCTGCCGTCGCTGTTTCGCCGCCACCCGAAGCTGCAACTGTCGCTCGGCTCGACGGACCGCTCGATCGACCTCGTGCAGGAGGGCGTCGATTGCGCGATCCGCGTTGGGCGGCTCGCGGACAGCAGCCTCGTCGTGCGGCCGCTCGGGCAGTTCACGCTGATCAACTGCGCGAGCCCCGACTATCTGCGCGAGTGCGGCGTACCCGAGCATCCGGACGCGCTCGCGCACGGGCACTGGGCGATCGGCTATGCGTCGCCGACGACCGGGCGCGAGCTCGGCTGGGAATACTGCGCGGACGGGCAGCGGCACACGCTGACACTGCCGAGCCGCGTGATCGTCAACAACGCCGAAACCTATATCGCCGGCTGCATCGCCGGAATGGGCTTGATCCAGATTCCGCGCTTCGACGTCGAGCATCTGCTCGCAAGCGGCGCGCTCGTCGACGTGATGCCCGGCCACCGCGCCGAGCCGATGGACGTATCGGCCGTGTATCCGCACCGCCGGCATCGCTCGCGCCGGCTCAACGCGTTCATCGAGTGGTTCGGCGCGTTGATGGCGGATGCGTTGAACGACGCGGGCGCGCGCGGCAGCGGCGACTGACGGCGGCATCGTGCCGGTATCCAGTGGGCAGGCCTGCTGCTCGCCGGCCGATCGGCTCCGGTGCGAGGCGGCCCGTGCGACGAGCGCACAGCGCGTGTTCAGGCGGCGAACTGCCGCGTGCGCCCGGTGGCCCGCACCGCGTCGATCAGCGCGGCGCCGGCGCCTGAGGGTTTCGACGCGAATGCGTAAAAGCGTGCGGCCGGCAGCGCCGGCAGGCCGTCGTGCGGCCCGCATTCCCGCAAGCCGTCGCGCAATTGGCTGCGTGCGAGTGCCGTGACCGCGAAGCCGGCGAGCGCGGCCGACATGCAGCCGGCCATGCTCGCGCTTTCGAACAGCACGCGAAACGGCCGCAGCGCCGCGGCGAGCGCGGACACCGCGGCTTCCCGGTACACGCACGGTTCCGGAAACAGCGCGAGCGGCACGCCTTCCTCGGCGTCGAGCGCCGTATCGGCCGCGAAGGCCCAGACGAGCGGCTCTTCCCACAGCAGTTCGCCAGGCGTGTCGACCTGTCGGCATTGCTTGCCGAACACGACGTCGAGCCGGCCGAACGTCTGCTCCCGCAGCAGCGATGCGGTGATGCCGACCTTCAGTTCGATCGATGCGCGCGGATGGCGGTCGCGGAAGGTGCGCAGCACCTGCGGCAGCCACGTGCCCGCGAAATCCTCCGACGCGCCGATCCGCAGCGGCCCGTGCGCCGGCGCGCCGCGCAGCCGTGCCCGCACCTCGCGTTCCATGTCGACGATGTTGCGCGCGTACGCGTACAGCGTGTCGCCGGCCGGCGTGAGCGCGATCCGGCGGGTGGTGCGCGCCAGCAGCACGGTGCCGGCCGCCTGTTCGAGCCGCTTGATGTGGCCGCTCACCGCGGACGGCGTCAGCGCGAGGCGTTCCGCGGCCGGCGCGAACCCGCGGCGGTCGACGACCTCGAGAAAGGTGCGCAGCAGCGCGATGTCGAGCGTGGTCGACGCGGGGTCGGTCGGCGGTTGCATGGATCGATTCAACGCAAGAATTGAAGAATGAATCATGATACTCCGTGAATTGTGATGAAAGACCGACCTACCATCGTAGGTTCACGGTGACTTCACGGAGTACACGATGACGACCTATGCGCATGCGACGACCGCGTCGCTCGACATTGCCTATCTCGAATGGAATCCGCGCGGCGAACGCGTGGCCGTGCTGCTGCACGGCTGGCCGGACAGCCCGGTCGGCTGGGAGGCGGTGGCATCGGCGCTCGCCGCACGCGGCTACCGCGTGCTCGCCCCTGCGTTGCGCGGCTTCGCGCCGACGCGCTTTCGTGACGCGTCCGTGCCGCGCAGCGGCCAGCTCGCCGCGCTCGGGCGCGACCTGCTCGAATTCGTCGATGTGCTCGGTATCGAGCGGCCCGTGCTGGTCGGACACGACTGGGGCGCCCGCGCGGCCGCGAACGCATGCGGGCTACGCGACGGTGTTGCCTCGCAGCTCGTGATGCTGTCGGTCGGCTACGGCACCAACGATCCCGCCCAGCCGCTGTCGCTGCAGCAGGCGCGCAACTACTGGTATCACTGGTTCATGGCGACGCCGCGCGGCGAGCAGGCGCTGCGCGACGACCGCCGCGCGTTCGCGCGCCTGATGTGGGATACGTGGTCGCCGCCGGGCTGGTATCGCGACAGCGATTTCGACGCGGCGGCCGCCGCGTTCGACGGACCCGACTGGATCGACGTCGTGCTGCATTCGTACCGGCAGCGCTGGGGCTTCGCGCCAGGCACGCCGGCTTATGCCGACGACGACGCGCGGCTGAACCCGGCGCCCGTGCTGACGGTACCGACGCTCGTGCTGCACGGCGGCGCGGACACCTGCAATCATCCGGACAGCTCGGTCGGGCGCGAGCGGTTCTTCGCCGGGCGCTACGAGCGGCAGGTGCTCGACGGCATCGGGCACTTCCCGCAGCGCGAATCCGCGACGGCGGTCGCTGACGCGATTCTCGGCTTCTGCGAGCGGGATTGACGCGCGCCGGCCGGCCCGGCGCGCGAAGAAATCAGCCGTCGACACGCGGCGCGAGCAGATCGGCGAGCCCGATGTTCCGGAACATCTCGCGGCGGATGCGATCGCCGACACGGAACACTTCCTCGGCGCCGTCCTGCGACGGGTCGACGAACACGCGGTAGGGGCGCTTGCCGGCCGGCGCCGCGACGAGCTCGGCAATCGCCGTGGCGACGGCGCCGGCGTCGGCGTCCGCCGGTTCGAGCGCGGCGAGGCCCGTCAACGCCTGATCGGCGACGCCCGCGTACGGCCCGCTGTCGTACGCAGCCTGCACGGCGGTATCGGCCGGCTTGCCCGCATGGAGGAAGTGATTCGTGCCTCGGGTGAACGCGCCCGGCACGACGATCGACGTTTCGATGCCCCAGCGGGCGAGTTCGGCGGCGTAGGACACCGCGAGCGAGTCCATCGCGGCTTTCGCGGCGAAGTAGGGGGCGAGGAACGGCGGGGTGCCGCCGCGCGCCGACGAGGACGACACCCACACGAGCAGGCCGCGGCCCTGGCGGCGCAGGTGCGGCAGCGCCGCGCGGTTCACGCGCTGGGTCGACACGACGTTGACGTCGTAGAGCTGCGCAAGCTGCTCCGGCGTGAAGGCTTCGGCCGGCCCGAACACCATGTGGCCGGCGTTGTGGACGACGACGTCCAGACGGCCGTTGTCGGTGATCACGCGCTCGATGGCGGCGTCGACCGATGCGTCGTCGCCGACGTCGAGTTCGAGGCTGCGCAGGTCGACGCCGTGTTCCTGCGCATAGGCCGCGACGGCGGCGGCGCGCGGCGCGTTGCGCCCGGCGCGCTCGCGCATCGATGCATAGACCGTGTGACCGGCGCGCGCGAGCGCCTGGACCGTCAGCAAGCCGAAGCCGCTGGACGCGCCGGTGACGAGGACGACTTCCTTCATGAGCGATCTCCTGGCAGAAAGATGAGGTGGCGGCGAGGGGGCGTCAGCACATGCCGCCGTTGGCGCGCAGGATCTGGCCGTTGATCCACGCGCCGTTCGGGCCGGCGAGGAACGCGACGACGCGCGCGATGTCGTCGGGCTGGCCGAGCCGCTCGAGCGGGTTCAGCTTCGCGAGCCGCTCGACGAGTTCCGGGCTCTTGCCCTGCAGGAACAGCTCGGTCGCGACCGGCCCGGGCGCGACGGCATTCACGCGGATGCCGCGCCCGCGCATTTCCTGCGCAAGCACCTGCGTGAGGCTTTCGACCGCCGCCTTGCTGGCGACGTACACGCCGTAAGTCGGCATGCGCATGCCGATCACGCTGGTCGACAGGTTGATGATGCATCCGCCGTCGCGCACCCGCCTGGCCGCTTCGCGGCAGACGTTGAAGGTGCCTTTCACGTTGATGGCGAGCGTTTCGTCGAACAGCGCATCGTCGCAGTCGGCGATGGTCGCGAGCTTCATCACGCCCGCGGAATTGACCACCACATCCAGACCGCCGAATGCGTGTTGCGCGGCGTCGAACAGCGCGGCCACGGCCGCCGGGTCGGCGACGTTCGCCTGCACCGCGATCGCATGGCCGCCGTCGGCGACGATCGCGTCGACCACTTCGCGGGCCGGGCCGGCGCTCCCGGCATAGTTGACGACGACCCGGAAGCCGTCCCGGGCGAGTTGGCGGGCGATTTCCGCGCCGATGCCGCGCGACGAACCCGTGACGACGGCGACCTGTTCCGATGTGCTCATGTCCTGCTCCTGATGACTGGATGAATGCCGTTCGATCCGGCGACAGGACAACTGTAGGCTTCCGCGATCAATAAAAATAATGAATAATGATCAGTCGATGAATGACTGAAAGTATGTCTCATGGGATTCGACAGCAGGCTGCTCAGCGGTATCGGTGTGCTCTCCGCGGTGATAGAGGCCGGCACCTTCGCGCGGGCGGGCGAGGCGATGGGGCTGACTCAACCGGCGGTGAGCCGCGCCGTTGCCCGGCTGGAAGAGCGGGTCGGCATCCGGATCTTCAACCGGACGGCCCGCGCGATCACGTTGACCGACGAAGGGCGACGCTTTTACGAGGCGGTCGCGCCGCTGCTGGCCGGCATCGAGGAGGCGGCGCTCGACGCCGGCCAGTCGAAGGCGCGCGTGAGGGGGCGGCTGCGGGTCAACGTGGACGGCACGTTCGGCCACTACGTGCTGGCGCCGCGGATGGCGGAATTTCTCGACCGCTTTCCCGATCTGTCGGTCGAGATCAGCGTGCGGGACCGGATGGGCGACCTCGTCGCCGACGGTTTCGACGTGGCCGTGCGCTTCGGTATCCCGGAGCCGTCGTCATATCGGGCGCGACTGCTGCTCGAGACGCGTGTGCTGACCTGCGCATCGGCGGCCTACGTCGCGCGTCATGGCGAACCGCGTCATCCGCGCGATCTCGCGGACGGGCATCGTTGCGTGCTGATCCGCGATCCGGTGACGGGGCGACCGTACGAATGGGAGTTTCATCGCGGCAAGGAAGTGGTGCCGGTCGACGTCGCCGGCAGGTTGACCGTCAACGATACGGGCGGGCTGCTCGGCGCTTGCCTGGGCGGTGTCGGCATCGCGCAACTGCTGGAGCTCTATGCGCGGGAGATCCTCGCCGACGGGCGGTTGGCGCAGTTGTTGCCCGAGTGGGCCGACGAGACTTTTCCGCTTTATGCGTATCACCACGCGTCGAATCTCGTTTCGGCCAAGGTTAGGGTGTTTCTCGACTTCGTCCGCGAGTTGATGGCCTGAGTCTGCCGAGCGAACGGCGGCCGTCGGGTCATTCGGTGCGATGCGGAATGTTGTCCGGGAACGGATAGGGCGCATGCGTGCCGGGCCAGTCGGGTACGGGCGGCGCGCTCAGCACGTCGCACCCGCCGAGCACGAGCGCCAGCACGCCGCGGCAGGTCCGGCATGCAATCGCGCGCATGGACATGGGCGGCCTCCATGGTCGGCATTCCCTGATGCTTGGACTACCGGAGCGGGCCACCTGTTGCGGCGAATGCGGGCGCAACAACAAAAAACCCGCGAAGCGGCGAGCTTGCGCGGGTTTCGACAGTGGCAGCGCTTTCGACAGTGGCAGCGCATAACGCTGCGAAATTCTGGTGCCCAGGGCCGGAATCGAACCGGCACGCCTTGCGGCGGGGGATTTTGAGTCCCCTGCGTCTACCAATTTCACCACCTGGGCTTGATCCTGGCCGCGCGCCCGATGCAGATTGTGCGCGGCGAAACGCGAATTATGGCGGAAAACCGGGCACCGGGCAAGCAGCCCGGCGACCGGCTGCTTCTGCTACTGGCTCAGGTACACGAACCGGCCCTGCTTCACGATCCCCATCACGCTCGCGCGCTGGTCGAGCCCCACGTGATCCTTGTCGCTGGTATTGACGACGCCGTTCGGCACGACGAGCTCGTGCGCGCGTTCGAGCTCGCGGCGCAGCGCCGCGCGGAACGCGGGCGTGCCGGGTTGCGCCGCTTTCAGCGCGCGGCCGACCGCATCGGCGAGGCGCGGGTACACGCCCGCCGCATCGCCCGCGAACTGCGTGACCGTGCCGGCGCCGTATTTCGCCTCGTACGCGTCGACGAACGCGAGCGCGGCCTGGCGGGCCGGGTGGTCGGCCGGCAGCGTGCGGGCGACGACCACCGGCTGGGTCGGAAACAGCGTCCCGTCCACGTCCTTGCCGCCGAGCTTGATGAATTCCGGCGTCGCGATCCCGTGCGTCTGGTAGATCGGGCCCTTGTAGCCGCGCTCGATCAGCGTGCGCTGCGGCAGCACGGTCGGCGTACCGGCGCCCGCGATCAGGATCGCGTCCGGCTTCGCCGCGATCAGTTTCAGCGCCTGGCCGGTGACGCTCGCGTCGGTGCGGTTGAAGCGCTCGGTCGCGATCACGCGGATCTTGCGCAGGTCCGCGAAGCGCGTGAATTCGTTGAGCCAGCTGTCGCCGTAGCTGTCCGCGAAGCCGATGAAGCCGACCGTCTTCACGCCGTGGTTGGCCATGTAGCGGGTCATCACGTCGGCCATCGCGCGGTCGCTCTGCGCCATCTTGAATGCCCAGGTCCGCGCGCCCTCCTGCGGCTCGACGATCGAGCCCGAGCCGACCAGCGTGATCATCGGCGTCTGCGCGGCCGCCACTGCGTCGAGCGCCGCGAGCGCGGCCGGCGTGATGTTCGGGCCGACCACGACGTCGACGTGATCCTCGTCGACCAGCTTGCGGATGTTGCGTACCGCCGCGCCCGGGTCGGACGCGTCGTCGAGCACCGTGACCTGCACGGGTTGCCCGGCGATCGTCTTCGGCCACATCAGGATCGCGTTCTTGCTCGTGATGCCGATCGCGGCGGCCGGGCCGGTCGACGACAGGTCGACGCCGACCTTCAGGTCGGCATGCGCGGCCGCGCAGGCCAGCACGAGGGCGGCGCCGGCGGCGCGGCGGGTGCGGCGCAACAGGGTGGGACGTCGCAACAGGGCGGGAAGCGTCATGCGGGAATCTCCATCTCCGTCGGGCAACGAAAAGGGGCGCAATGTGCGCCCCCGTGTTCATACCTGTCCGTCAAAGCTCGTACGATTCGGCTTCGCCCTTGAGCGCCTGCTCGATCAGCTTGCGGTTCAGCGTGGGCGACAGCAGTTCGACCAGCGTATACACATAGCTGCGCAGGTAGGCGCCCTGCTTGAGCGCGACGCGCGTCACGTTGCTGCCGAACAGGTGGCCGACCGGGATCAGCCGCAGGCCGCGATCGCGCTCGGGATTGAACGCAATGTCGGCCATGATGCCGACGCCGAGGCCGAGTTCGACATAGGTCTTGATCACGTCGGCGTCGATCGCCTCGAGCACGATGTCCGGCGACAGCCCGCGCAGCGCGAACGCATGGTTGATCTTCTTGCGGCCGGCGAACGCATCGTCGTAGGTGATCAGCGGGTATTGAGCGAGATCGTCGAGCGTGACCGGCTTGCGTTCGAGCAGCGGGTGGTCGGCCGGCACGACGGCCGCGTGATGCCACTGGAAGCAGGGCAGCGACACGAGCTCCTTGTAGTCGGAGATCGCCTCGGTCGCGATCGCGAGATCGGCCTGGTCGTGGATCACCATCTCGGCCACCTGCGTCGGACTGCCTTGCAGGATCGACAGGTGCACCTTCGGGAAGCGCTTCTTGAACTCGGCGATCGCGGCCGGCAGCGAGTAGCGGGCCTGCGTGTGGGTCGCCGCGATGGTCAGGTTGCCCTGGTCCTGCGCTGCATAATCCTTCCCGACCCTTTTAAGGCTTTCCACTTCCTGGAGAATCCGCTCGACCGACGCGAGGATGATCCGGCCCGGCTCGGTGAGTGAGCGCACGCGCTTGCCGTGCCGCGTGAAGATCTCGACGCCCAGCTCGTCCTCGAGCTCGATGATCGCCTTCGATACCCCCGGTTGCGACGTGTAGAGCGCCTTGGCGGCCTCGGTGAGGTTGAAATTCTGCCGGACGGCCTCGCGCACGAAGCGAAATTGGTGCAGGTTCATTTATAACCCTTCCGCATATCAACAGAATTTTTTAGTCGTTTGAAATATAAGGCGAGTTTATTACGATTCACCGGAGTTTTTCAAATATGGATATCTGTTTTCGTCATTAGCAATCCAGCCGGCAGCGGTTGGCGGCGGTGACGACGGAACGGAGATTCGGGCGCGACGTGGCTAGGACGTCGCGCAGTCACCACGAAAACCCTGGGGTCCCCGAATGTATCAGTACGACCAATACGACCAGACGATCGTCGACGAGCGAGTCGCGCAGTACCGCGATCAGGTGCGCCGCCGGCTGTCGGGCGAGTTGAGCGAAGACGAATTCCGTCCGCTGCGTCTGCAGAACGGCCTGTACATGCAGCGCCACGCGTACATGCACCGCATCGCGATTCCGTACGGCAACCTGCGCAGCGACCAGCTCCGGATGCTGGCGCGCATCGCCCGCGAACACGACCGCGGCTACGGCCATTTCTCGACCCGCTCGAACATCCAGTTCAACTGGATCGAGCTGGAAGACACACCCGAAATCCTCGCGAAGCTCGCGTCGGTGCAGATGCATGGCATCCAGACGTCGGGCAACTGCATCCGCAACATCACGGCCGACCAGTTCGCCGGCGTCGCGCAGGACGAGGAGATCGATCCGCGTCCGTGGGCCGAGATCCTGCGCCAGTGGTCGACGTTCCACCCCGAATTCGCGTGGCTGCCGCGCAAGTTCAAGATCGCGGTGTCGGGCTCGAAGCGTGACCGCGCGGCCGTGCAGATCCACGACCTCGGCGTGTACCTGAAGAAGAACGCGCAGGGCGAGGTGGTCGCGAGCATCCTCGCGGGCGGCGGCCTCGGCCGTACGCCGATCGTCGGCGCGGTGATCAAGGAAGACCTGCCGTGGCAGCACCTGCTCACGTACTGCGAAGCCGTGCTGCGCGTGTACAACCGTTACGGCCGCCGCGACAACCTGTACAAGGCGCGCATCAAGATCCTCGTGAAGGCGCTGTCGCCGGCGAAGTTCGCGCAGCAGGTCGAGGAAGAATGGCAGCACCTGAAGGACGGCCCGTCGACGCTCACGCAGGCCGAAATCGACCGCGTGTCGCAGTACTTCCAGCCGCCCGTCTACGAGAAGCTGGCCGACACCGACGCGTCGTTCGAACAGCACCTGCTCGAGAACAAGGCGTTCGCGCGCTGGGTCGAGCGTAACGTCGCGCCGCACAAGGTGCCGGGCTATGCGGCCGTCACGCTGTCGCTGAAGGACCACCGCGTGGCCCCGGGCGACGCGACCGACGCGCAGATGGATCTGGTCGCCGACTGGGCGGACGCGTATTCGTTGGGCGAGCTGCGCGTGTCGCACGAGCAGAACCTGATTCTCGCGAACGTGAAGAAGCGCGACCTGTTCGCGCTGTGGGAAAAGGCGAAGGCGGCCGGTTTCGCGACGCCGAACGTCGGCCTGCTGACCGACATCATCGCGTGCCCGGGCGGCGACTTCTGCTCGCTCGCGAACGCGAAGTCGATCCCGATCGCGCTGGCGATCCAGCAGCGTTTCGACGATCTGGACTACGTGTACGACCTCGGCGACCTGTCGCTGAACATTTCCGGTTGCATGAACTCGTGCGGTCACCACCACGTCGGCAACATCGGCATCTTGGGCGTCGACAAGGACGGCGCCGAGTGGTACCAGGTGTCGCTCGGCGGCGAGCAGGGCACGGGCCGCAACGGCGCGCGTCTCGGCCGCGTGATCGGGCCGTCGTTCTCGGCGGAAGAAGTGCCCGACGTGATCGCGAAGCTGATCGATACGTTCGTCGAGGCGCGCATCGACGGCGAGCGCTTCATCGACACGTATGATCGCATCGGCATCGCGCCGTTCAAGGAGCGCGTGTATGCGGCGCGCCAGGCAGTGAACGCGTAATCAACCGGGTAGAGGGAATTTGCAGATGGCTTCGATTATCAAGAACCGCGCAGTGATCGACGACGCATGGCAGGTCGTACGCGCGGCGGAAGACGGTACGCTGCCCGCGGTCGACGCATTGCCGGCCGGCAAGGTGCTGGTGCCGTTCGCGTTGTGGCAGGCCGGGCGCGCGGCGCTCGTCGCCGCGAAGACGAAGGACGAACTCGGCGTGTGGCTCGCGCCGGACAGCGAACCGGCCAATCTCGTGGCCGACTTCGGCGCGATCTCGCTGATCGCCGTCGACTTCCCGCGCTTCGCGGACGGCCGCGGCTACAGCATCGCGCGCCTGCTGCGCGAGCGTCATGGCTGGACCGGCGAGCTGCGCGCGATCGGCGACGTGCTGCGCGACCAGTTGCTGTACATGTCGCGTTGCGGCTTCGACGCGTTCGCGGTGCGTGCCGACAAGGACATCCACGACGCGCTGAATGCGTTCACGGAATTCACGCAGCGTTACCAGGGCGCGTTCGACGAGCCGGCGCCGCTGTTCCGCCGCCGCGAGGCGGCTGCCGCCAAGGTGAGCGCATGAGCACCGCGACCGCCCCCGCGCTGACGCCGGAACTCGCCGCCAAGGTCGAGCGCCTCGACGCGCTGCTCGCGCAGATCGGCGAGCGTCACGACAAGGTGAAGTTCGCGAGCAGCCTCGCCGCGGAAGACATGCTGCTCACGCACGCGATCCTGTCGAAGGGCGTGTCGATCGGCATCTTCTCGCTGAACACGGGCCGCCTGCACGCGGAGACGCTCGGCATGATCGACCGCGTGCGCGAGCGCTACGGCTACGAGATCGAGCAGTTCCACCCGCGGCAGGACGCGGTCGACCAGTATGTCGCCGAGCACGGCCTGAACGCGTTCTACGAGAGCGTCGAGCTGCGCAAGTCGTGCTGCCACATCCGCAAGGTCGAGCCGCTGAACCGCGCGCTGGCCGACGTCGGCGCGTGGGTGACGGGCCAGCGCCGCGAGCAGTCGGTCACGCGCGCGGAGCTGCACGAGGAAGAACAGGACGAAGCGCGCGGGATCGCGAAGTACAACCCGCTCGCCGACTGGACGGAAGCCGACGTGTGGGCGTACCTTAAGGCGTTTGACGTGCCGGTCAACCCGCTGCATGCGCGCGGCTATCCGAGCATCGGCTGCGAGCCGTGCACGCGCGCGATCCGTCCCGGCGAGGACAGCCGCGCGGGCCGCTGGTGGTGGGAGTCGCGCGACACGAAGGAATGCGGGCTGCACATCACGATCACGCCGATTCCCGCGGATGCCGAAGCCGGCGCCGCGCACTGAACGCCCGATAAGAAACTGAATATTGCGCCGCCTGCGACAGCGGGCGGCACGAACCCAGAAGAGAAGGACTGAAATCATGAGCACGACGCTCGAGCAATCCGCCTTTGCCCCGCCCACCGGCGCCGACAGCCGCATGGGCCACCTCGACTGGCTCGAAGCCGAGTCGATCCACATCCTGCGCGAACTGGTTGCGGAATGCAGCAAGCCGGCGCTGTTGTTCTCGGGCGGCAAGGATTCGGTCGTCGTGCTGCATCTGGCGCTGAAGGCGTTCGGCCTCGGCGCGAACCGCAAGACGACGCTGCCGTTCCCGCTCGTGCACATCGACACGGGCCACAACTACGAGGAAGTGATCGACTTCCGCGACCGCCGTGCGCAAGAGCTCGGCGCCGAGCTGGTGGTCGGTCACGTCGAGGATTCGATCAAGCGCGGCACGGTCGTGCTGCGCCGCGAGACCGATTCGCGCAACGCCGCGCAGGCCGTCACGCTGCTCGAGACGATCGAACAGCACGGCTACACGGCGCTGATCGGCGGCGCGCGCCGCGACGAAGAGAAGGCCCGCGCGAAGGAGCGGATCTTCTCGTTCCGCGACGAATTCGGCCAGTGGGACCCGAAGGCGCAGCGCCCGGAACTGTGGAGCCTGTACAACGCCCGCCTGCACAAGGGCGAGCATCTGCGCGTGTTCCCGATCTCGAACTGGACCGAGCTCGACGTGTGGCAGTACATCGCGCGCGAGAACCTCGAACTGCCGTCGATCTATTACGCGCACCAGCGCGAGATCGTGCGCCGCAACGGGCTGCTCGTGCCGGTCACGCCGCTCACGCCGATGCGTGACGGCGAGACGAGCGAGCTGGCGCAGGTGCGCTTCCGCACGGTCGGCGACATCAGCTGCACGTGCCCGGTCGAGAGCGACGCGGACGACGTCGAGAAGATCATCGCCGAGACGGCGGTGACCGAGATCACCGAGCGCGGCGCGACCCGGATGGACGACCAGGCCTCCGAAGCCGCGATGGAACAGCGCAAGAAGCAAGGTTATTTCTGAAGCACACGAGGACATTCACATCATGAGCATCATCGAGAACACCGAAGACCTCGGCGTGTTGCGTTTCATCACCGCGGGCAGCGTCGACGACGGCAAGAGCACGCTGATCGGCCGCCTGCTGTACGACAGCAAGGCCGTGCTGTCCGACCAGCTGTCCGCGCTGTCGCGCGCGAAGAACAAGCGCACGGTCGGCGACGAGCTGGATCTCGCGCTGCTGACCGACGGCCTCGAAGCCGAGCGCGAGCAGGGCATCACGATCGACGTCGCGTACCGCTACTTCGCGACCGCGAAGCGCAAGTTCATCATCGCCGACACGCCGGGCCACGAGCAGTACACGCGCAACATGGTGACGGGCGCGTCGACCGCGCACGCGGCGATCGTGCTGATCGACGCGACGCGCATCACGGTCGAGAACGGCGTCGTGCAACTGCTGCCGCAGACCAAGCGCCACAGCGCGATCGTCAAGCTGCTCGGCCTGCAGCACGTGATCGTCGCGATCAACAAAATGGACCTCGTCGACTACAGCGAGGCGCGTTTCAACGAGATCCGCGACGCGTACGTCGCGCTCGCGAAGCAGCTCGGCCTGACCGACGTGCGTTTCGTGCCGGTGTCGGCGCTGAAGGGCGACAACATCGTCGGCGCGAGCGAGCGGATGCCGTGGTACGCGGGCGAGCCGCTCCTCGACGTGCTCGAGTCGCTGCCGGTCGAGACGCAGGCGCATGACGCGCTGCGCTTCCCGGTGCAGTGGGTCGCGCGCCAGGACGGCAGCTCGGCTGACGATTTCCGCGGTTACATGGGCCGCATCGAGTCGGGCGAAGTGAAGGTCGGCGACGCGATCGTCGTGCTGCCGTCGAACCGCACCGCGACGGTTGCCGAGATCGTCGCGCCGGTGCCGGGCGGCACCGCGGCAGTTCCGCACGCGTTCGCGGGCCAGACGGTGACGATCCGTCTCGAAGAGGACGTCGACGTGTCGCGCGGCGACATGTTCGTCACGACCGCCGAGCCGGTCGAGCCGGCCAAGAAGCTCGAGGCCGACCTGTGCTGGTTCGACGAGGCGCCGCTGTCGCCGCAGCGCAAGTACCTGCTGAAGCAGACCACCAGCACGGTGTTCGCGAAGATCGGCGCGGTCAAGCAGGTGCTCGACGTGCATACGCTGTCGCACGCGACCGACCGTCAGGAACTGAAGATGAACGACATCGGCCGCGTGGCGCTGACGCTGCAAAAGCCGATCGTCTGCGACACGTACGATGCGCACCCCGGTACGGGCGCGTTCGTGCTGATCGACGAGGCGACGCATCACACGGTCGCCGCGGGCATGATCCGCGCGTTCTCGGCGTAATCGTCAATCTGCGCGGCGGCGAACCGGCCGCCGCGGCAGGACCTTAGCGAAGCGACAAACATGGGCAAGGTGTATCTGATCGGAGCAGGACCGGGCGCGGCGGACCTCATCACGGTGCGCGGCATGCGGCTGCTCGAGCAGGCCGACGTCGTGCTGCACGACGCGCTCGTCGAGCCCGCGATGCTCGACTATGCGCCGAACGCGCGCAGGATCGCGGTCGGCAAGCGCTGCGGGCAGCGCTCGACCGCGCAGCATTTCATCAACAAGCAGATCGTCGATGCGGCGCGCGAGCATGCGTGCGTCGTGCGGCTGAAGGGCGGCGATCCGATGCTGTTCGGCCGCGCGGAAGAGGAAATGCGCGCGCTGGAAGCGGCCGGCATCGACTACGAGGTCGTGCCGGGCATCACCGCGGCGCTGGCCGGTGCGGCGACGCTCAAGCGTTCGCTGACGTTGCGCGGCGTGTCGCGCAGCGTCGCGTTCGCGACGCACAGCCGCGCGCCGGGCAGCGACGAGATCCGCGAAGCGGCGCGCGCCGATTCGATCGTCTATTACATGGGCCGCGACAGCGCGCCCGGCATCGCGCAGGAACTGATCGACGCCGGCCGTGCGCCGGCGACGCCGGTGGCGATCGTCGAGGCCTGCAGCACCGCACGCGAACGCACGCTGACGCTGACGCTCGCGCAGATGGCGGCCGGCGACGCGCAGGCGTGGCTCGATCCCGCGGAACCGAGCCTGCTGATGATCGGCGATGCGTTCGCCGAACGCGCACGGCAGGCGCAGGCGGGTGCGTCGGTGCGCCATGCCGCCTGAGCGCGGCTCGAACGCGGTCCGAAACGAAAAAAGCGCCGGCAGATGCCGGCGCTTTTTCTTTGGGTGCGGCGAAGGCGCGGGCTGCTACGCGTCGCCGCCGAGCTGGTCGATGCAATAGCGTGCGACCGCGTCGAGCACGCCGTCGTCTTCGCCGACGGCCGTCGCGCAGCGGATCTCGACGCCCGGATGCGCGGCGCGGCATGCATCGACGAGCTGCGGCAGGTCGCGGCGCACGTGGCCACCCTGGCCGAAGAACACGGGCACCACGGTGATGCGCGCGCAGCCGGCCGCGACTTGCGCGGCCACGGCCTCACCGAGCGACGGCGTCATCAGTTCGAGGAACGCGAGCGACACGTGCGTGGCAGGGGAGCCGGCGCCGCGCAGCCGCGCGGCGAGCCGCTCGAACGGCTCGGCCCAGCGCGGGTCGCGGGCGCCGTGGCCGAACAGGACGATACCGTGCGAACTCATGTGGAAGCCTCCGTCGTGACGACGCTCAGTGCCGGTCGACCCACTTGAGCGCGAACAGGCCGAGCGCGAGATAGATGAGGCCCGGCGTCGCGGCGGTGAGCGGCGCGGGCCACGTATTCAGCGTGCCGATGTGCGAGAACAGCGTGTTGAGCAGCTGGAAGCTCATGCCGAGCATGATGCCGCCGAACACCTTCACGCCGACCACGCCCGCCCGCGTGTGCAGGTACGCGAACGGCAGCGACAACACGAGCATCACGAACACCGCGAACGGATACAGCAGCTTGCGCCACAGCGCGATGTCGTAGCGCTGCGTGTCCTGCTGGTTCTCGCGCAAGTGCTGGATGTAGCGGAACAGGTTGATGATCGACATGCGCTCCGGCGACACGAGCAGCACCGACAGGATCTGCGGCGTCAGGTCGGAGCGCAGCCGGTATTCGGGCAGCGACACCTGCTGCGACCGGTACACGGGGTTCAGCGCATCGGCCGGCTGGCCGGTGATCGGCTTGATCGGCGTCAGCTCCGTCTCGGTGACGCCCTTCAGCAGCCAGTGGCCGGGCGGCTCGTAGCGGCCCGTCTGCGCGATCCGCACGTTCTGCAGCTGGAATTTCGAGTCGAATTCGTAGATGCGCACGTTGCTGATCGTCGAGTCGGGCGACAGGCTGCCGACGTTGACGAAGCGCGTGACCTGCTCGCCGTTCTCGCGGGCGGCGAGCGTGTCCTTGACCCACACACCGGACTGGAAGTTCGACGACACCGAGGCGCCGAGCGCCTGCAGCCGCACGCGTTCGGACAACTGGTCGGCGTACGGGCCGACGAATTCGCCGATCAGGTAGGTGACGATCACGAGCGGCACGCCGATCTTCAGCAGCGAGCGCAGCGCCTGGTTGGTCGCGAGGCCCGACACGCGGAAGATCGTGAATTCCGAGTTCGCGGCCATCTGCGCGAACACGTAGATCGCGCTGATCAGCGCGGCGACCGGGATGATCTCGTAGAAGCGCGACGGCGTCTGCAGCGCGACGCGCAGCACCGCGTAACCGAACTTGTAGTTGCCGTGCCCGACCGAGTTCAGCTCGCTGATCAGGTCGAAGAAGAAGAACAGACCCGAGAACGCGAACAGGATGAAGACGAACGTGATGTAGATCTGCCGCGCGAAGTATTTTTCATAGAGCCGCATCGATCATGCTCCCGAGCGGCCGAACAGCGCGCGTGTCAACAACGGACGATTGCGCACGCGCAACCAGAAAATGAACGCGACGATCGCCGCGACGACCACATGCAGGCCGACGAGGCCGACGCCGAACGACATCTTGCCCTGCTCGATCTGCGCCTGCACGACGTTCAGCAGGTTCGAGTACGTGAGGTAGATCAGCACGGCCATCACGAGGTTGATCGTGCGGCTGCGGCGCGGGTTCTGGTACGACAGCGGGATGCCGAGCACCATCAGGTTGATCGCGATCAGCGGCAGCCCCGCGCGCCACGCGAATTCCGCGAGATTGTCGCGCGTCGGGTTGCGCAGCAGGTCGGGCGTGGGCGTGCTGTTGGTGGTCTGCACGTTGGTGACCGGCTTGCTCGTGATCTTCACGCCGTAGCGCTCGAACTCCATGATCTTGAAGTTCGGCTGGCCGGGCGTGCCGTCGTAGCGGCGGCCGTCCTCGAGGACGACGAAGCGATCGCCGTCCTTCGAGGTTTCCGTATGGCCCGTTTGCGACACGACCACGTTGACCTTGCCGTTTTCCGTCGACGTGACGAAGACGTTCTGGACCTTGCTCTGGTCCGGCGACATCTTCTCGATGAAGAACACGCGATGGTTCGCGGCCGATTCGCGGAACTGGCCCGGCGCGAGCAGCGAGATTTCGTCGCGCTGCTGGAAGCGCGCGCGGATCATCTTGCTCTGCTGGTTCGACCACGGCCAGCCGACGAACGCGAAGAAGGTGATCAGCAGGATGATCGGCGTGGCGAACACGCCGATCGGCTTGATGAGGCGCGTGAGGCTCACGCCCGACGCGAGCCACACCACCATTTCGGAGTCCCGGTACCACCGGGTCAGCACGAACAGGATCGACACGAACAGCGTGACGACGAGCATCACGGCGAGGTAGCCGATCACGGTCAGGCCGATCAGCACGAGCACGTCCCGCGGATCGATTTCGCCGGACGCGGCGTAGCCGACGATGCGAATCATCATCGTCGTGAGCATGATCGTGAGCAGCACCATGAACACGGCGCCAGCCGTATACGCAAGCTCGCGCTGGAGGGAGCGTTCGAAGATCATTCTTGATGAGAAGAGGGCGGGAGGCTGCGCACGCGTGGTGGAGCGCTCGCGCCGCCACGGGAAAAATAGCGGATAATTGCGGCTTTCATCCTTAGCCCAGATTTTATCCGAGGACAAGCGCGATGGACTTTAGCATAAAAGGCTGTGATTGGAGCAAAGGCGAGGCCAAGGGGTTCCTGACCGGGAAGTCCGACTGCATCGTGCTCGGCATCTTCGAGGCGCAGACCCTGTCGGGCGCGGCGCTCGACATCGACACGGCCACCAAGGGACTGATCTCGCGCGTGGTGAAGGCCGGCGACATGGACGGCAAGCGCGGCAAGACGCTGTTCCTGCACGAAGTGTCGGGCATCGGCGCGTCGCGCGTGCTGCTCGTCGGGCTCGGCAAGCAGGATGCTTTCAATCAGAAAGCCTATAACGATGCGGCGACGACCGCCTGGCGCGCGCTGCTGGCGACCAAGGTCGTCCAGGTCACGTTCTCGCTCGCGCAACTGCCGGTCGACGAGCGCAGCTCCGACTGGGGCGTGCGCGCCGCGATCCTCGCGCTGCGCAACGAGACCTACCGCTTCACGCAGATGAAGAGCAAGCCGGAACCGGCGTCGCACACGCTCAAGCGCGTCGTGTTCAGCGTCGACCCGGCGGACGAAAAGGCCGCGAAGGTCGCGATCAAGCAGGCCGTCGCGCTCGCGAACGGGATGGATCTCACCCGCGACCTCGGTAACCTGCCCGGCAACGTCTGCACGCCGACCTATCTCGGCAACACCGCGAAGAAGATCGCGAAGGATTGGGGCCTGAAGGCCGAAGTCCTCGGGCTCAAGCAGATCCAGGCGCTGAAGATGGGGTCGTTCCTGTCGGTCGCGCGCGCATCGGTCGAGCCGCCGCAGTTCATCGTGCTGCACTACCAGGGCGCCGCCGCGAAGGCCGCGCCGGTCGTGCTGGTCGGCAAGGGCATCACGTTCGACACGGGCGGCATCTCGCTGAAGCCTGGCGAGGGCATGGACGAGATGAAGTACGACATGTGCGGCGCGGGCTCGGTGCTCGGCACGATGCGTGCGGTCGCCGAGATGGGCCTGAAGATCAACGTCGTCGCGATCGTGCCGACCTGCGAGAACATGCCGGGCGGCAATGCGACGAAGCCGGGCGACATCGTCACCAGCATGAAGGGGCTGACGATCGAGGTGCTGAACACCGACGCCGAAGGCCGCCTGATCCTGTGCGACGCACTCACGTACGCCGAGCGCTTCAAGCCGGCCGCCGTGATCGACGTCGCGACGCTGACGGGCGCGTGCGTGATCGCGCTGGGCGGCCACAACAGCGGGCTGTTCTCGACGAACGACGCGCTCGCGGGCGAACTGCTCGACGCGTCGCGCGAGGCGAACGACCCGGCATGGC
This sequence comes from Burkholderia sp. E168m15, assembly GCF_016586105.1. Taxonomy (NCBI): domain Bacteria; kingdom Pseudomonadati; phylum Pseudomonadota; class Betaproteobacteria; order Burkholderiales; family Burkholderiaceae; genus Burkholderia; species Burkholderia sp. E168m15. The sequence goes on along the minus strand of NZ_BCPO01000075.1, from coordinate 18,837 downwards.
GCATGCCGCTCGACGACGAGTACCAGGATCAGCTGAAGTCGAATTTCGCGGATCTCGCGAACATCGGCGGGCGCCCGGCCGGCGCCGTGACGGCCGCGTGCTTCCTGTCGCGCTTCACCGAGAGCTATCCGTGGGCCCACCTCGACATCGCGGGCACCGCATGGAAGGGCGGTGCCGCGAAGGGTGCGACGGGCCGTCCGGTGCCGTTGCTCGCGCAGTTCCTGATCGACCGCGCCGGCCAGTGATGGCGGGGCTGACGACGCTGCGGGTGCGCGGGCAATGACGCGGATCGATTTCCACTCGAACGTCGGCGATTCGCTCGCGTACGCGTGCCGGCTGCTGCGCAAGGCCTATCAGGCCGGGCAGCCGGTCGTCGTGCTCGCCGAGCCCGCGCGCCTGCGCGCGCTCGACGAGCGGCTCTGGACGTTCTCGCCGCTCGATTTCATCCCGCATTGCGGCGTCGACAGCGAGCACGCAGCCGGCACGCCGATCGTGCTGGCCGCCGATCTCGATCGTGCACCGCATCATCACGTGCTGCTGAACCTCGGCGCGACCGTGCCCGCGCAGTTCGCCCGCTTCGAGCGCCTGCTCGAAGTGGTCGGCAACGCGCCGGAAGAGCTGGCCGCGGGCCGCGACCGCTACCGGTTCTACCGCGACCGCGGTTACGCGCTGAACAACTACAAGCAGGGCGGCTAGCCGCAACCGTCGACGGAGTGTTCCCGTGACAGAAGCCGATTCATCCTCGATCCCGACACTGACCGACGTGCTGGTGCCGGGCAAGCCGGCGTCGGCGCGTTCGTCCGCGTCCGCCGCGCCCCAACCGCACGACAGCGCGGCCATTCCGGTGCTAACCGACGTGATCGCCCCGGGCGCCGCCGGTGCGGCGCCGGCTGATTTCCGTCAAACCGAAGCCGACCCCGAATCCGTCGTGGTCGAGCCCATCCCCACGCCGCACGTGCCGGCCGTCGAGTTGCCCGGCGACGCGGCGACGGCCGCCGCCGCAGGCGAGACCGATGCACCGGCCGAACCCGGCGCCGCGGAGCACGTGGTCGCAGAAGACGCGGCAGCGATGACGGCGCCGCTGCGCTCGTCGCTGGTCGATGACGACCTGCCGCCGCACACGTTCGCCGCGATTGCGCCCGAAGCGGTTGCGCACGCGCCCGGCACGGCGATGCCGCAGGCGGACCTGCCGAGTGCAGCGCCGCAGCCGGACGCGCAGGCCGCAGCGGGGCTGACGCCGGAAGATGCGCAGCACATCGCCGAACGGCTGCGCAATCGGCTGACGAATTATCTGACCGGTGCGGGGCGCGACGCCATCGAAGCGCGCTGTCGCGATGCGCTGCACGAGCATTCGGCCTGGCTGGTCGGCCAGATCACGCGCGAAGTCGCCCTCGCGCTGGAAACCGAGGTGATGGACTGGGTGCGCGATGCGGTCGATGAAGAGATCGCCCGCCGTCGCGTCGGTCATTCCGGCTGAACGGCCGATCTTTCGCGCTGGCGAAAAAGAGGGGGCGGGTCCGGTAAGGGCTTGCGAAGGCGCCGCAGAGGTGTGGCGCGGCCAGTACCAGGCCGCCTTCTTGCTGCGCACTGCACACGGCGCGGGTACGCCGCGCGAGTATCCGATTCAGCGGACCGACAGCACCCACTGGGCGAGCGTGTGGGCTTCGATGCTCGTCAGTTGCGTATTGGCGGGCATCGGCACGCTGCCCCATACGCCGACGCTGCCTTTTACGATCGATTGCGCCAGATAATCGGCGGCGTCGCCGCGCGCCGCGTACTTGCCGGCGATGTCGTGGAACGACGGGCCCATCAGCGGCTTGCCGATTGCATGGCACGCCATGCAGTTCTTGCGCTGCGCCAGCGCGAGCCCGTCGGTCTGGTCGGCACGCGCCGCCGCCGCGCTGCCGGTCAGCAGCGTGGCGAGCAGCACGCGCAATATCGTCTGTTTCATGCGGTTCTCCGCCGGCGGGGACGGCCGGCTTCATGGTCCGCGCATTATAGAAGCAAAGGGGAAGCACGTTTTGCGCGTTCCCGGCGGCCTCGTTTATCGGGGTCGCATGCCTTGCGGCCCTGCTTCAACCCGTGACCGCCCCCTGGTTCGCCGGTCGTGCGAGCACCGCGAATTTCGCGAGCACCCCGCGCGTATAGCGCGGCGCCGGCTGTCGCCACGCGGCGCGGCGCCGGGCGAGTTCCGCCTCGTCGACGTTCAATTGCAGCAGCAGCCGGTGCGCGTCGATCGTGATCGAATCGCCTTCCTGCACCAGCGCGATCGTGCCGCCGACGAACGCTTCCGGCGCGACGTGGCCGACCACCATGCCCCAGGTGCCGCCCGAGAAGCGTCCGTCCGTGATGAAGCCGACCGATTCGCCGAGTCCCTTGCCGATGATCGCGGAAGTTGGCGCGAGCATTTCCGGCATGCCGGGGCCGCCCTGCGGGCCGAGGTAGCGCAGCACGAGGATGTCGCCCGCGCGAATCCGGTCGCCGAGGATCGCGTCCATCGCGCTCTGTTCGTCGTCGAACACGCGCGCCGGGCCCGTGATCACCGGGTTCTTCAGGCCGGTGATCTTCGCGACCGCGCCGTCTTCCGCGAGATTGCCCTTCAGGATCGCCAGGTGGCCTTCCTTGTACAGTGCGCGGTCGATCGGGAAGATCACATGCTGGTCCGCGCGCGGCACGGCCGGCACGTCCTTCAGCTCGTCGGCGATCGTGCGGCCGGTGATCGTCAGGCAGTCGCCGTGCAGCAGCCCCGCATCGAGCAGGATCTTCAGCACCTGCGGAATCCCGCCGGCCCGGTGTAGGTCGGTCGCGACGTATTGTCCCGACGGCTTCAGGTCGCAGATCACCGGCACGCGCTTGCGAATGCGCTCGAAGTCGTCGATCGTCCAGTCGACTTCGGCCGCGTGCGCGATCGCGAGATAGTGCAGCACCGCATTGGTCGAGCCGCCGGTGGCCATGATCACCGACACCGCGTTCTCGATGGATTCCTTCGTGATGATGTCGCGCGGCTTCAGGTCGCGCTTCACCGCCTCGACCAGCACGCGTGCCGATTCGGCGGCCGAATCGACTTTTTCCTGGTCGGGGTTCGCCATCGTCGACGAATACAGCAGCGACATCCCGAGCGCCTCGAACGACGAACTCATCGTGTTCGCGGTGTACATGCCGCCGCACGAACCCGACGTCGGGCACGCATTCTTCTCGACGCCTTCGAAGTCTTCCTGCGACATCCGGCCCGCGGTGAATTCGCCGACGGCCTCGAACGACGACACGATCGTCAGGTCGCGGCCCTTCCAGTTGCCCGGGCGGATCGTGCCGCCGTACACGTAGATGCCCGGCACGTTCAGGCGTGCGAGCGCGATCATGCCGCCGGGCATGTTCTTGTCGCAGCCGCCGACCACCACCACGCCGTCCATCCACTGGCCCTGCACGCAGGTCTCGATGCAGTCGGCGATCACTTCGCGCGACACGAGCGAGTACTTCATCCCTTCGGTGCCCATCGACATGCCGTCCGAAATCGTCGGCGTGCCGAAGATCTGCGGGTTCGCGCCGGCCGCCTTCACGGCATCCACGGCCGCGTCCGACAGGCGCTGCAGGCCGGAATTGCACGGCGTGATCGTCGAGTGGCCGTTCGCGACGCCGACCATCGGCTTGTCGAAATCGTCCTTCTGGTAGCCGAGGGCGTAATACATCGACCGGTTTGGCGAACGGGCCACGCCTTGCGTGATGTTTTTAGAGCGGCGGTTGTACGACATGGGGAGCTCCATCGTTGTTTTGGCGACGCCGGCGCGACCGGTGCGCCGGGTGGATCAACCAAGCATGGAGTTTCAGTTATCGGATGTCCAATATATTATTTGTCGCTTATTAAGTCGTTTTACGAATGAGTCGAGCATGGCCGATCCCACCCCCGACCTGCGCCAGTGGCGCTATTTCGTCACCGTCGCCGACGAGCGCCATTTCGGCCGCGCGGCCGAGCGCCTGTCGATGACGCAGCCGCCGCTGTCGCAGGCGATTCGCGCGCTGGAGGACGCGCTGGGGGTCGCGCTGTTCGTGCGCACCAAGCGCTCGGTGGCGCTGACGGCGGTCGGCGCGGCGCTGCTGCCGGACGTGCGCCGGCTGCTGGCGTCGGCCGACGCGCTGCCGCCGCTCGCGCGGCGGCTCGCACGCGGCGAGGCCGGCTCGCTGTCGCTCGCGTTCGTGTCGACCGCCGACTACGGGCTCTTGCCGTCGTTGCTGCGTGCGTTCGGCGCGCGCTATCCGCAGGTGCGGCTGCAACTTGCGGAAGCGACGAGCGACGTGCAGATCGACGAACTCGTCGCCGGGCGCATCGATGCCGGGCTCGTGATTCCACCCGTGCCGCCGCGACACGCGGCCGGGCTGTCGTACCTGCCGGTGGTGCGCGAACCGCTGGTGGTCGCGATGCCGGCCGGGGCATCCGATGCGCCGGAGGACGCGCCCGTGCAGCTCGCCGAGGTTGCCGCGTTGCCGCTCGTGATCTTCCCGCGTCGTTTGGCGCCCGGCTTTTATGACATCATTACGGGCTGCTACGGCGCGGCGGGGGAAACCCCCCACATCGGCCAGGAGGCGATCCAGATGCAGACGATCGTCAGCCTCGTGTCGGCCGGCATGGGCGTCGCACTGGTGCCGCAATCGCTGCGTAACCTGCGGCGCACCGGCGTGGTCTACCGGCCGCTCGCCGGCCCTGCGCCGGTCGTCGAGACGGGCCTCGTGTGGCGCACCGGCGACGTGAGCCCCGTGCTCGCCGGCTTCATCGACGTCGTGCGCGCGCAAGGTCTTGCCGCGTGACGTGAACGATGGCGTGCGCGCCCCGTCCAACGCGCGGTGCCGCACATGTGCGACGGCCGTACCGTATTCGAAAACTTCTTCGCTAACCCATGATCATTCACCCGAATTTCGACCCCGTTGCGATCCATCTCGGGCCGCTGGCCGTGCGCTGGTATGGCCTCATGTATCTCGTCGGCTTCATCGCGGCAATCGTCGTCGGCCGGATCCGCCTGAAGCTGCCGTACGTCGCGGCGCAGGGCTGGACCGCGAAGGACATCGACGACATGATGTTCTACGGCGTGCTCGGCACCGTGCTCGGCGGCCGGCTCGGCTACGTGCTGTTCTACAAGGCCGATTTCTATTTCTCGCATCCGCTCGACGTGTTCAAGGTGTGGGAAGGCGGCATGTCGTTTCACGGCGGCTTCCTCGGCGTGACGCTCGCGATGATGCTGTTCGCGTGGCAGCGCAAGCGCCACTGGCTGCAGGTCACCGATTTCGTCGCGCCGATGGTGCCGTTGGGGCTCGCGGCCGGGCGGCTCGGCAACTTCATCAACGGCGAACTGTGGGGCCGCGTGACCGATCCGACGGCGCCGTGGGCGATGCTGTTCCCGGGCGCGATGCGCGACGATGCGGCGTGGCTGCCGAAACATCCGGAACTCGTCGAGAAGTGGCATCTCGCCGACGTGTTCATGCAATACCAGATGCTGCCGCGCCATCCTTCGCAGCTCTATGAAATCGCGCTCGAAGGTATCGCGCTGTTCTTCGTGCTGTTCCTGTTCGCGCGCAAGCCGCGGCCGATGGGCGCGATATCCGCGCTGTTCCTGATCGGTTATGGCCTCGCACGTTTCACGGTCGAGTTCGCGCGCGAGCCCGACGACTTCCTCGGCCTGCTCGCACTCGGCCTGTCGATGGGGCAGTGGCTGTCGTTGCCGATGATCCTCGCCGGTATCGCGATGATGGTCTGGGCGTATCGGCGTCGCGCGGCGAATGCGGCTGCTTGAAGTGACTACATGAAGTGGCTGCATGAGGTGGCCGCATGACGCAGTAGCGATGCACGTGCGCCTGGCACGCGCATCGGTCACCCCGATGCACATGAAAACGCCGGCCCTCGGGCCGGCGTTTTTCGTTTCCGACGACTGCGCGATGTGCGTTACTTCATCTGCACCGAGCCGTTGACGGTGACCGACACGGTGGCCTTGCCGCCTTCGACCGCGATCGGCGCGCTCATCTTCGCGCTGTCCATCGGCGCCGCGGCCATCGCCATCATGCGCGGGTACGGCTGCACGTTGCGGCCGCTGCCGACGTTCACGTCGCGGATCGTGTAGCTGCTGTAGCCGAACGCCTTCGCGGCTTCGTCCGCGCGGGCGCGGAACGACTTGATCGCTTCGGTCGTGAGCTTCTGCTCGGCCGTGCGCTGTGCTTCCGGCGACAGCGAGAATTCGACGTTCGCGACCTGCATCAGGTTCGACAACTGGCCCGCCAGCTTCGACGCCGCGGCGAAATCGCGCGATTCGAGCGCGACCTCGGTGCGGCCGCGCCATGCGGAGATCTTGCCGTCGCGATCGGTGCTCGGATACACGGAGAACGCGCCCGTGTGCGCGGTGACGCCCGACACGCCCTTCGCCTGCGACAGCGCCGCATCCGCGCGCTGGTTCAACTGCGCGGTGAGGCTGCCCGGGTCCTTGGCCTGCTGCTCGTAGAACAGCGTGATGTGGATGATGTCCTGCGGCACGTCGGCACTGGCCTGCGACGAAAGCGACAGCACGCCCGCCGGCTCCGGAAAGTGCGGATTCGCCGCCTGCGCGTGCGCGGCGGGCGACGCGAGCGTCAGCGCGACGGGAACGGCGGCGGCGAGGGCGAGCGACAGCGCGAGTGCGGATTTCTTGGTCATTGTTGGACTCCTTGTGCGAGGGCGCGCACGCGGATCACGCGTGCGCGACGCGGGCGTACCGCGCGACGAAAAAACGACAGCCGGCCCGATTGGCCGACAGCGGTTGCTTAGGCTGCGCGAATGCTTCGCGAGTTCCGTTACGGCAACGCGTACTGACCGGATTTGACGTTTGGCGCGCGCCTACTTCATCAACTTTTCGGTGATGAATCGCCATTCCGCCCGCGTGACGGGCGTGATCGACAGCCGGTTGCCGCGCGCGAGCACGCGCATGTCGGCGAGCTCGTCGTGTTCGCGCAGCGCGGCGAGCGGCACGAGCGGCGACTTCTTCACGAAGCGCACGTCGACGAGCAGCCAGCGTGGCGCTTCCTGCGTCGATTTCGGGTCGTAATAGGGGCTTTTCGGATCGAACTGCGTGGGATCGGGGTAGGGCGTCGACGATACTTCGGCGAGGCCCGCGATGCCCGGCTCGGGGCAACTGGAGTGATAGAACAGCACGCCGTCGCCGATCTTCATCGTGTCGCGCATGAAATTGCGCGCCTGATAGTTGCGCACGCCGGTCCACGGCAGCGAGCGCTGCGGTGCGTTGGCGAGATCGTCGATGCTCGCTTCGTCCGGTTCGGACTTCATCAGCCAGTATTGCATGGTCGTGATCGACGCAGAAAGAGGCTGCTACAAAAGAAAACGGCACCGGGCGTTGCCCGATGCCGTTGGATAGGCCCCCGCCTTGGCCGCTAGGCCGGCATCCTGAACCTGAGGTTCAGAATTGGTCGCAGTTAGCAGCACTTCGGGTACATCAGACAGAGTGACGCGCGCGCCCGTGCTACAAATTTCCGCAACCGTGCACATGGCATTGGTTCAAGGAATATATGACCTTGGCGAACCAGGCAGGGAAGCTGACTGAACTGTGTTTCGATGCGCCAATTTGACCACCGTTGATCGTCGAGATCAAGCGGAATCGACGTATCGTTTGAAACGTTACTGCGTCTCGTGCTGTGCGAGTACCGCGCCGAGCTGTTCGTTCATCTGGTGCATTGTACGACGGATTTCCTCGGCCGGAAATGCTTCACCGTGCCGCACGCTCGTTTGCAGTCGCAGCAATTCCGATGCGAGGGACAGCGCCGCCATCACCGCGATGCGATCGGTGCCGCGCACCGAGCTGTTCGAGCGGATTTTCGACATTTCGGCGTCGACGCGTGCGACCGCTTCGAGCAGCGCCGCTTCGGTCTCGGCCGAACAGGCGAGCCGATAGGGCTGACCGAGAATCGAGACTTCGATCTGCTTGGTGCTCATGCATGTTCTCCGTGGCTGGCCGCGTCATCGCCATCCGTGCGCGCCTGCGCATCGAGCAGGTCGAGCTGGTTGTCGGCTTGCTCCGCGCTCTTCGAGCGCGGCAGCTTTTCGAGAATCGCGTTCAGTTTCACCTGGGCGTCGTCGATCTTCGCCGACAGCGTGTCGCGCTCGGCCGCGAGCGCATTGCGTTCGTCGCGCAGCTGCGCGAGTTCCGCGCGGACCGTGTCCGCTTCCGCGCGCAATTGCGCGACCTGCTCCTCGAGCGCGAGCCGTTCCGAGTGATAGCGCTTGTTCAGCGAAATCAGACGGCCAATATTTTGAGATAGGGTTTCGAGTTCGTTGAGCATTTGCTGCGTCCTCTAAAGACCCAGCATTTTAGCGCGGAATAACGCGCAATCCGACATCTGTAACGTTTCCAGTCGTAACACCCCGGCTTCTTGCCGCGAATAGGCGTGTCCCGCGCCGCGCCGGACGCTTCCTTGACGCTCGCGCGACCGCCTCCTAAACTGGCGCCGCCTCGGTGCTCGCGCGCAGGACGCGCGGTTAAACGGGAAGCAGGGTGCGGGCTCCACGAGCGTGCCAACCTGCGCTGCCCCCGCAACGGTAAGCGGCCGCGTCGTGTGACGCAGGCCGGCTCGGGCGCGTTTCGCGTGCAGGTCGCAGGCGGGCGCGGGCCACTGCGCGTCATCGCGCGGGAAGGCGAGCCGGACCGCCGCCAGCCCGGATACCGGCCGAGACGGGGAGCCCGCACGGGCTTCATGACGCGCGACCTGCGGGGAAGCAGGGCGCGCAATGTTTCACGGAACGTTCTTCGATGCCGACCCCAATCGTCCGCCACGCGCCCCTGTCGCGCCCGGCCGGCTGCCGCAAGCGGATGCGCCGCGCGTCGTGCGCGCGGCCGTGCGCGGCATGAGCGCCGCACGCGCCACCGTCATCTGGGCCGCGCTGGCCGCGTTGGTCGCGCTGCTGTTCGTCGCGTCGCTGTCGATCGGCAGCGTGCCGATGTCGCCGTGGCAGGCGCTCGCATCCCTCGTGCCGCACGGCGGCGACACCCTGTTTGCCGACATCGTCCGGACGCTGCGCCTGCCGCGCGCGCTCGCGGGTTTCGCGTGCGGCGCGCTGCTCGCGCTGGCCGGCGCGTTGTTGCAGGTGCTGCTGCGCAATCCGCTCGCCGAGCCGTACGTGCTGGGTGTGTCCGGCGGCGCGGCCGGCTTCGCGCTCGTCGCGATGATCGCGGGCGGCGCATGGTGGCTCGTCGACGCATCCGCGTTCGCCGGTTCGCTCGTATCGGTCGCGCTGGTGCTCGGTCTCGCGCGGCGCGAGCTGTGGCGGGGCGACTCGCGCGACGCGTCGCCGCGGCTGCTGCTCACCGGCGTCGTGATCGCGGCGGGGTGGGGCGCGCTCGTCACGCTGTTGCTGTCGCTCGCGCCCGACGCGCGGCTGCGCGGCGTCATCTTCTGGCTGACGGGCGACCTGAACGGCGCGACGGCGCCATGGTTCGCGTGGGGCGCGCTGCTGCTGAGCGCAGGCGTCGCGCTGCCGGTCGCGCCGCAACTGAACGTGCTGCTGCGCGGCGACGCGACCGCGCAGGCGCTCGGCGTGCCGGTCGCGCGCCTGCGCGTGCGGATCTATCTCGTCGCGTCGCTGGCCGCCGCGGCTGCCGTGACGACGGCCGGGACGATCGGCTTCGTCGGCCTCGTCGTGCCGCATGCGTTGCGGCTCGCATTCGGCAACGACCAGCGGATGCTGCTGCCGGCCGCGATGCTCGCGGGCGGGGGCGGCGTGATGGCGGCCGACCTGCTCGCGCGTACCGCGATCGCGCCCGCGCAATTGCCGGTCGGCGTGATGACCGCGTTGATCGGCGTGCCGGTGTTCCTGTGGATGTTGCTGAGGAGGCCGATGCGATGACGGGCACCGCGGCACTGAACGCCGCCGCCGGCGACCTGCACTACAGGGCCGTCGACCTGACGCTGAAGGCCGGCGCGCGCACGTTGCTCGACCGCTTCACGCAGGCGTTCCGCCCCGGCGAGATCTGGTGCGTCGCCGGGCCGAACGGTGCGGGCAAGACGACGCTGCTCGCCACGCTCGCGGGATTGCAGCCGCCGGCCGGCGGACACGTCGAGATCGACGGCCGGCCGCTTGCCGCGTGGCGCCCCGAGCCACTCGCGCGGCGCCGCGCGCTGATGCCGCAGCAATTGCACGATGCGTTCAGCGCGACCGTGTTCGACACGGTGCTGCTCAACCGCTTTCCGTATCTCGGCGGCTGGGGCTGGGAGCGCGACGACGACCGCACGGCCGCGCGCGCTGCACTCGCGACGTTCGACCTGAGCCCGCTCGCGTCGCGCGACGTGATGTCGCTGTCGGGCGGCGAGCGGCAGCGGGTCGCGCTGGCCGCGACGCTGTGTCAGGATGCGCCGCTGATGCTGCTCGACGAACCGCTCGCGCATCTCGACCTGCATCACCAGATCGATTGCCTCACTGCGCTGGCCGCCTGGCTCGCGGCAGCCCCGCGCACGATATTGTTTTCGTGTCACGACCTGAATCTCGCGCGGCGCTTCGCGACGCATGCGCTATTGCTCGACGGCCGTGGCCATGCGTCGGCCGGCCTCGTGCACGACGTGTTGACGCCCGAGCGCGCGAGCGACGCGTTCGGCTATCCGCTCGTGCTGATCCGCGAGAACGGCCGCGATGCGCTGCTGCCGGCGTGGCCTGCGCGACAATGACCTTTCCTGTTCCGATTTTTCCGATGCGCGGCGCATGCCGCGCCCACGACCCGGCTCCTCGATGACGACTCCCACCCCATTCCCGCCCGCGATCGCGCCGCTCGACGACGCGCTGCGCAAGCGCCTCCAACATGTGATCGACCACAAGACCAAGCCGCCCGGCAGTCTCGGCCAGCTCGAGGCGCTCGCGCTGCAGATCGGCCTGATCCAGCTAAGCGAGCGGCCGGTCGTGCAGCGTCCGGTGACGATCGTGTTCGCGGGCGATCACGGAATCGCGGCCGAAGGCGTCAGTCCTTATCCGCAGGCGGTGACTGCGCAGATGGTCGCGAACTTCCTGGCCGGCGGTGCGGCGATCAATGCGTTCTCGGGTGTCGCACAGAGCACGCTCGAGATCGTCGATGCGGGCGTCGTATCGCCGCTGCCGGTATCGGACCGGCTGGTGTCGCTGCCGGTCGCGCGCGGCACGCGCAACTTCGCGACGGAGCCGGCGATGACCCGTGAAGAAGCGATGACGGCGCTGGCCGCCGGCGCGGCGCGGGTACGCCTGCACGCGTCGCTCGGCACGAACGTGATCGGTTTCGGCGAGATGGGGATCGCGAACACGTCGTCGGCCGCGTGCCTGATGAGCCGCCTGCTCGACGTGCCGATCGACGCCTGCGTCGGCCGCGGCACGGGCCTCGACGACCAGGGTCTCGCGCACAAGCGCGCGGTGCTCGGCCGCGCGCTCGTCAAGCACTCGCATGCGATCGCGCCGCTCGACGTGCTCGCGACGTTCGGCGGCTTCGAGATCGCGATGATGACGGGCGCGTACCTCGCGGCCGCGAGCGAGCGGATGACGATCCTCGTCGACGGCTTCATCGCGACCGCCGCGCTGCTCGTCGCCGAGCGCATCGCGCCCGGCGTGCGCGACTACTGCGTGTTCTCGCATACGTCGCACGAGGCCGGGCACCGGCGCATGCTCGAGCATTTCGGCGCGAAACCGCTGCTCGCGCTCGACCTGCGGCTCGGCGAAGGCACGGGCGCAGCGCTCGCGCTGCCGCTGGTGCGCGCGGCGGCCGCGTTCCTCAGCGAGATGGCGAGCTTCGAGTCCGCCGGCGTCGACAATCGTGACGCCTGAGCGCGCGCGCGGCATGTGGGCCGAACTGCGCTACTTCTTCGTCGCGCTCGGCTATTTCACGCGCGTGCCCGTGCCGCGCTCGATCGGCTACGCGGCCGGCGATCTCGACCAGGCCGCGCGCTATTTCCCGCTCGTCGGCGCCTGCGTCGGCGCATGGGGCGCGCTCGTCTATCTCGTCGCACTGCGCGTGCTGCCCGCGTCGATCGCGGTCGGGCTGTCGATGGCCGCGACGCTGCTCGCGACCGGCGCTTTCCACGAAGACGGCCTCGCCGACAGCTGCGATGCGTTCGGCGGCGGTTACACGCGCGACGACGTGCTGCGCATCATGCACGATTCGCGGATCGGCACGTTCGGCGCGGTCGCGCTCGTGATCGCGCTCGGCCTGAAATGGCAGGCGCTGGCGGCGATGCTGCCGCTGCGCGCCGCATGGACGATGATCGCCGCGCATGCGGCGAGCCGCGCGATGGCCGTGAGCCTGCTGATGTCGCTCGACTACGTGCGGCCCGAAGGCAAGGCGAAGCCGGTTGCGCAGCGGATGGGCGCACGCGCGGCGTGCGTCGCGGCGGGGTTCGGATTGCCGTGGCTGTTCTGGCCGGACTGGCGCATGGGCGTTGCCGCGTGCGTGGCGCTCATGCTCGTGCGCGCGTGGCTGGCCCGCTATTTCGTGAAGCGGATCGGCGGTTATACGGGCGACTGTCTCGGCTTCACGCAGCAACTGGGCGAACTGACGATCTATCTCGTGGTGCTCGGATGGACATCGTCCTGATCCGCCATCCGGCCGTCGGCATCGAGCCGGGCGTCTGCTACGGGCGCAGCGACGTGCCGCTCGCCGATTCGACCGATGGCGGTGCGCAGGCCGTGCGTGCGCATCTGGCGGAACTCGGTGCGCCGTTACCCGAGCAGGTCTGGACGAGCCCGCTGACGCGCTGCGCATCGATTGCCGAACGGCTCGCGCGGGCTTTCGACGTGCCGTTGCGGCGCGATGCCGACTGGCAGGAAATGGATTTCGGTGCGTGGGAAATGCAGCGCTGGGACGATATCGACCGCGCGGCGCTCGATGCATGGGCGGCCGACCTGATGCATGCGTGCGCGCACGGCGGAGAAAGCGTCGCGCGATTCGTCGCGCGGGTTGCGCGGCGGGCCGATGCGCTTGCGGCATTCGACGGGCCGCAATGGGTCGTCACGCATGCGGGCGTGATCCGCGCATTCGCGTCGCATGTGTTGCGCGTGCCGCTCGATACGCTGCTGTCGCGGCCGGTGCCGACCGGCGGGGTCGTGTGGCTGCGCACGGACGACGACACGCGCACATGGGAAGTCGTGCACTGGGACGCATAGGTGCACTTGCGTCTGCAAGCGAACGACGCGGCACACGGATCGATCTGCGCTCGGCCGCCGGACGCATCCGGCACCGATGCGCGATGAACGCGCGAGCCGCTGCGCGGGAAATCAGCGCACCGGCCGCCGCGCACGCGCGGCATCCAGATCCTCGCACAGCGCGGCCGCACCCTGCGCGATCCGCGGCGATGGCCGCGTCAGCAGATCGCCGTCGATCGCGAACAGGTTGTTGCGCGCCACGGCCGTCAGCGCGGGCCACGCACGCCAGCGCGCGAGGCTCGGCAGCGGTTCGTTCGAACGGGTCGCGCCGGCACTCGTCGTCACGATCGCTTCCGGATTCGCCGCGAGCACGGCCTCGTCGGTCACGGTCGGCGCGAGCGGCTTGAGCGACGCGAATACGTTGCGGCCGCCGCAGAGTTCGAACACTTCGTTGATCAGATGCGTGCCGTTGAGCGTCGTCAGCGGGCGGTCCCACACCTGGAAGAACATCGTGACGGGCGGGCGTGCCGCGTAGCGTGCGCGCAGTGTCGCGATGTCTCGGGTAAAGGCGGCCGCGGCGGCATCGGCAGTCGGTTGCGTGCCGAGCAGCGTGCCGAGCCGGCGCAACGACGACGACACGTCGTCGAGATGCTTCGGTTCGCTGAAGAACAGCGGAATGTGCAGCGCGCGCAGCGCGTCGGTCTGCCGCTCGGCGTTGCCGTGCCGCCACACGACGATCAGGTCGGGCTTCAGCGCGGCGATGCGTTCGAGATCGAGCGCCTTGTTGTCGCCGACGCGTGGCACCGCTTGCGCGGCGGCCGGATAGTCGCTGTACGTGACGGTGCCGACGAGCTTCGCGCCGCCGCCGGCCGCATAGACGAGCTCGGTCGCGTGCGGCGCGAGGCTGATTACGCGCTGGGCAGGCGCGGGTAACGTGACCGTGTTGCCGGCGTCGTCGCGGGTCGTGACGTCGGCGTGGACGAGCGGTGCGTGAGCGAGCGCGGCCAGCAGCGCGGCCGGCGCGAGCCGGCGGAACATGGGGGCGCTCATGCGGATGCCTTCAGCAGCGGCACGCAATGCGCGAGCGCGTCGCCGAGGCGCTGCCATTCGGCTTCGCTCGCCGGCAGGCCGATGCGTACGCTCGACGGCGCCGGGAAGTGCCGCGTCCAGATTCCGCGTGCCGCGAGCGCGGCATGCAGCGCCGCGGCGCGCGGGTCGTCGCTCCAGCTGAAGAGCGGCGTCGCGCGAACCGCGAAGCCGTGCGCACGCAGCAGCGCGGCCAATCGTTCGCCGTCGGCCGCGAGCCGCTCACGGGCGGCAGCTTGCCATGCGCGATCGGCGAACGCCGCGGCGACCGCGTGGCGCGCGGGGCCGCCGACCGTCCACGCGCCGAGCGTGTCGCGCAGCGCGGCGATCAGCGCGGGATGCGTGAGCACGAAGCCCGCGCGAATGCCGGCAAGCCCGAAGAACTTGCCGACCGAGCGCAGCACGACGAGCCCCGGACGATCGACCCGCGGCGCGAGCGAGGGCGCGGCGCCCGTATCGGCGAACGCTTCGTCGACGATCAGCGTGCCGCCGCGTGCCGCCAGTTGCGCATGCCAGCCGAGCAGGCGCGCGGTCGGCACGCACTCGGCCGTCGGATTATTCGGATTCCCGACGATGATGTGGCGCAGCGTTGCGGGCAGCGTATCGGCGTGGATATCGAGCGTGACGACGCGATGGCCGTGGCGCGCGAACGCGGGCGCGTATTCGCCGTACGCGAGCGCCGCGACGCCGGCGTCGCCGGCCGGCAGCAACGCGGGCAACGCGCGGATCGCGGCCTGGCTGCCGGCAACCGGCAGCACGTGCGCGGCATCGGGCGCGTGGTAGTGCTGCGCGGCACAGGCCGCGAGACCGTCGCCGTCGTCGGGCAGCCGGCGCCATGCGTCGGCCGGCACGGGCGGCACCGGGTAGCCGACCGGATTGATGCCGGTCGACAGGTCGAGCCACGCGTCGTACGGAATGCCGTGGCGGCGGGCGGCTTCATGCAGGTTGCCGCCGTGCGCGATGGATGAATCAGACATGATGGGTGGCCATGACGAGTGCGCCGCTCGCGACCAGCAGCGCGAGCCACAGCGCGAGCGTGCGCGTGACCAGCGACAGCGCGGCGACGATGTGAAGGGCGGTGGCCGTGGCCCCGGTGCCGAGCACCGGGCGATCCTCGATTTCGCCGTGATAGACGGCCGGGCCGCCGAGCTGCACGTTCAGGCTGCCGGCGCCCGCGGCCATCACGGGGCCCGCGTTCGGGCTGTCCCAGTGGCGCGCCTGCGTGCGCCAGCAGCGCCACGCGGCTGCCGTGTCGCCGAGCAGCGCGTAGCTCGCGGCGGTGAGCCGCGCGGGAATCCAGTTCAGCGCGTCGTCGATGCGCGCGGCGGCCCAGCCGAAAGTCAGGAAGCGCGGCGTGCGGTAGCCCCACATCGCGTCGAGCGTGTTCGCGAGCCGGAACAGCAGCGCGCCGGGGCCGCCCGCGACGACGAACCAGAAGAGCGCGCCGAAGATCGCGTCGTTGCCGTTCTCGAGCGCCGATTCGACGGCCGCGCGCGACAGCGCTCCTTCGTCGGCCTGGCTCGTGTCGCGCGACACGATGCGCGCGGTCAGCGTGCGCGCCGCGTCGAGGTCGCGCCGCAGCAGCGCGGCGGCGATCGGCGCGACGTGGTCGGCGAGGCTCTTCGCGCCGAGCGCGAACCACAGCAGCGCGACGTGCAGCGCTGCGGCGAACGGCCAGGGCAGCACGGCGACGAGCCATGCCGCGACGGCCACCGGCGGCACGACCGCCGCGAGCCACGCGGCGACGCCGATTACGCGGCCGCGCCGGCCCGTGTTCAGTGCGGCTTCGATGCGCGCGGCGAAGCGGCCGAACGCGACGAGCGGATGCCAGCCGGCCGGCTCGCCGATGGCGCGGTCGACGATCGCGGCCGCGACCGCGAGCATCGCGACGACGGGCAGCGACAGCATCAGCATGACGGCGCGCCTGCCTTGAGGTCGAGCGGCAGCCCGGCGACCAGCAGCGTGACGCGCGTCGCGAGCGCGGCGACGCGCTGGTTCAGGCGCCCGAGCTCGTCGACGTAGCGGCGCGTGACCGACCCGAGCGGCACGACGCCGAGCCCGATCTCGTTGCTGACGACGATCACCTTGGCACGCGCGCCGCGCAGCGCATGTTCGAGCCGCTCGACCTGCGCCGCGTACTGCGCATCGTCGAGCGGTTCGCCGTCGGCGGGACACAGCAGGTTGGTGAGCCACAGCGTCAGGCAGTCGACGAGCAGGCACGCCTGCGAATCGTCGAGCCGCGCGAGCGTGCCCGGGAGATCGACGCTCGCGTCGGCGAAGCCCCAGTCGGCCGGCCGGCGCGCGCGGTGATGCGCGATGCGCTGCGCGAATTCGGCATCGGCGGCGGTCGCGGTCGCGATGTAGGTGACGGGGCGGCCGCTGTCGGCGGCGAGCCGCTCGGCATGCGCGCTCTTGCCCGAGCGCGCGCCGCCGAGGACGAAGGTGAGGTCGTGCGGAATCATCGCGTGATTGTAACGGCGCGGGCGACCCGGCGCGGGCGATAATGCCGCCTTTGCTTCGCGACACCTTTCACACGATGAATGCACCCGAGCCGCGGCCGCGCGGCACGCTGATGATCCAGGGCACGACGTCCGACGCGGGCAAGAGCACGCTCGTCGCGGGCCTGTGCCGCCTCGCGCGCCGCGGCGGCGCGCGCGTGGCGCCGTTCAAGCCGCAGAACATGGCGCTCAACAGCGCGGTGACGGCAGACGGCGGCGAGATCGGCCGCGCACAGGCGTTGCAGGCGCTGGCCGCCGGCGTCGCGCCGCATACGGATTTCAATCCGGTGCTGCTGAAGCCGACGAGCGACCGCGGCGCGCAGGTGATCATTCACGGCCAGGCGCGCATGAACCTCGACGCGCGCGCGTATCACGACTACAAGCCGGTTGCGTTCGATGCGGTGCTCGAGTCGTATGCGCGCCTGCGCGCCGGGTACGACACGGTGATCGTCGAAGGCGCCGGCAGCCCGGCCGAGATCAACCTGCGCGAAGGCGACATCGCGAACATGGGCTTTGCCGAGCGCGTCGACTGTCCGGTCGTGCTCGTCGCCGACATCGATCGCGGCGGCGTGTTCGCGCATCTGGTCGGCACGCTCGCGTGCCTGTCGGACAGCGAGCGCGCGCGCGTGCGCGGCTTCGTGATCAATCGCTTTCGCGGCGACCTCAAGCTGCTCGAACCGGGACTCGACTGGCTGCGCGCGCAGACGGACAAGCCGGTGTTCGGCGTGCTGCCGTATCTGCACGGGCTGCTGCTCGACGCGG
Source organism: Burkholderia sp. E168m15 (assembly GCF_016586105.1). NCBI lineage: Bacteria > Pseudomonadati > Pseudomonadota > Betaproteobacteria > Burkholderiales > Burkholderiaceae > Burkholderia > Burkholderia sp. E168m15. The sequence continues at coordinate 1,377 of NZ_BCPO01000075.1, read as the reverse complement.
AGGACATGCTGCCCGCGCAGGCGCGCAGCGCCGCCGCTCGCAGCGATGCCGGCGTGTTGCGCGTCGTCGTGCCCGCGCTGCCGCGCATCAGCAACCACACCGATTTCGATCCGCTGCGCGCGCATCCGCAGGTCGAATTCACGTATTGGAAGAGCGGCCCCGTACCCGACGCCGATCTGCTGATCCTGCCCGGTTCGAAGAGCGTGCAGCGCGACCTCGCGTGGCTGCGCGATGCGGGCTGGGACGCGCTGATCCGGCGCCATCTGCGCTACGGCGGCAAGGTGATCGGCATCTGCGGCGGCATGCAGATGCTCGGCCGCACGCTCGACGATCCGCTCGGCCTCGAAGGCGCGCCCGGCAGCGTGCCGGGGCTCGGGCTGCTCGATTTCGACACGACGCTGCAACCCGACAAGACGCTGAAGAACGTGACCGGGCAACTCGCGCTGCCGGGCGCGGCCGCCGTGCGCGGCTACGAGATCCACATGGGCGACACGCGCGGGCCGGCGCTCGAGACGCCCGCGCTGATGCTGGCCGCCGATATCGCGCGGGAGGGCGTGCGTCCCGACGGCGCGCTGTCGGCCGACGGCCAGATTCTCGCGACCTACGTGCACGGGTTGTTCGACGCACCCGACGCCTGCGCGGCGCTGCTCGCGTGGGCGGGGCTCGACGGCGCGGCCCGCATCGACTACCCGGCGCTGCGCGAGGCTTCGCTGGAGCGGCTGGCCGACACGTTCGCCGCGCACCTCGACCTCGACGCGCTGTACGCCGAGTTTCGTTGAGGCCGGCCCTCGCTTTTTCCGCCCGATCGCGTACAACAGAGGAGGGCGGAGGTCCGCCCGAAGGAGGGCGACGATGAGGGCGCGACGGTGGTGGGGCGTACTGCTCGCGGTGCTGCTGGGCGTGTCGGCGGTGGCGCATGCGTGCGATTCGTATGCGCCGGGCGGCGGCCAGTCCGGCGGCGACGCCACGCAAGGCAAGAGCGGTTACTGAGCGGGATGCAGGGCATGATCGGTCATGCCCTTTTTTTGCGTCGATTCGTTCCTTGATGGAATCAATTTAAGCGGTATGGCGTGTTTATCGGCCGAATCGATTCGAATAGAGTGCGATCCACTCCCATCCACTCACGAAGGACTCCGTCATGAACGCCAACCGCCTGAACGATTTCGCCGCGACGCTGCTGCGCGTCGCCCTCGGCGTGCTGTACCTCGCACACGTCGCACAGAAGGTCTTTGTTTTCACGCTGCCCGGCACCGCGCAGTTCTTCGCGTCGATCGGCCTGCCGGGCTGGCTCGCCTACCTGACCACGTTCGTCGAACTGGCGGGCGGCCTGGCGCTGCTCGCGGGGTTCCGCGTGCGCATCGCCGCGCTGGTGCTGCT